>CAYUPV010000033.1:0-17506 GCA_964445885.1 uncultured Methylococcales bacterium | reverse complement strand
TCAGATACTCTATTTTCCCAATGATATCGCGCAAAATCTGGAGAAAGCGATCGTTGTTTTTCTGGATAGCCTGGATTTTGTCGGTGACAAGGCTTTCAGGGACGGGCTCTCCGGCAGGTGGTGGGAAATCCCCGATAATTTGATCCCTGGATGAGGAGGGACCCTGGTGATCGGTCGCCGGCGGAAATTCGGCGATCCCCTGGTGCAGGGTTTCCAAATCGGTCAGTGACGGTTTTTGCAGGAGCCTTTCCAGAAACACCAAGCGCCGCTGCATCACCGCCTGCTGATCCGAGGTGATCAGGGTCATTTTCTTCAGCAGGGTTTCTATGATGCCGAGGTAATGTCGTTGGTAGCTTTGTTGCAGTTCGTCCAGTGCATTGAGGTTTTTCTGCAGATGTTCGATGACCAGGCGTTCAACCTCGTAGTTGTTGAGAATCTCGATTCTATGCAGCAGTTGTTTGATGTCGGAAGACAGCTTGTCCATGAGGTTCCAGCAGGTTGAATGTCAGACCCAATGCAGTTTTGCAATACATTCTATCGTATCCTGTGCGACTGACACCTTAATCAAGAATCCTGCCATGCTTTCAGTTGCTCCGATGTTGGATTGGACCGACCGTCACTTCCGCTATTTTCTGCGTCTGATATCGCAACGGGTGATCCTGTACACGGAAATGGTGTCCTGTGGTGCGGTGTTGCATGGGGACCGGATTCGAGTCTTGGGCTTCGATCCCAAGGAAAACCCACTGATCCTTCAGTTGGGGGGGAGCGATCCGAAGCTGCTGGGAAAGTCTGTGGAAATCGCTGAGGAATTCGGCTTCCAAGGGATCAACCTCAATGTGGGTTGCCCCAGTGACCGGGTACAGCAAGGGCGCTTCGGGGCCTGTCTGATGAAAGAACCCAACCAAGTGGCGGACTGTATCGCCAGCATGCGATCGCACACCCGCCTGCCAGTGACCGTCAAATGCCGCATTGGGGTGGACGAGCATGACAGCTACGATCATCTCAGACACTTCGTGACCACGGTCGCGGCCGCCGGCTGTGACACATTTGTCGTTCATGCCCGTAAGGCTTGGCTTCAAGGGTTGTCGCCCAAGGAAAACCGTACCGTACCGCCGTTGTGTTACGACAGGGTTGAGCAACTGAAGCGGGATCATCCTTGGTTGAACATCATCCTCAATGGCGGTATCTTGAACCTCGATCAGGCGCAACAGCAGTTAACTTGGGCGGATGGGGTGATGCTTGGCAGGGCGGTGTATCAAAATCCCTATATGTTGGCTGAAGCCGATGCCCGTTTCTATGGTGACGATCGTCCGGTGGCGACTCGGGAGCAACTGCTGGAAGCCTTCCTGCCTTATGTCGAGAGGCGCCTGGGAGAAGGTTGGCGCCTGCACTCCATGACCCGTCATCTCCTTGGGCTCTATCATGGCCAACCTCGCGCCAGGCAATGGCGACGCCATTTAAGTACCCATGCCTGCAGGGAGGGTGCCGGGATGAGGGTATTGAAATCCTGGTTGGATGGGCCATGAAAAAGAGTTGCCAGAGTATCGACTGGGAACAGTTTTGGGTTCAAACTGCTGACGGGTTGGCAGTGGTGGATGCGACAGGTATCGTTCAGGCGGTGAATCCCACCTTCGAGCGTCTGACCGGTTACCGGGCCGATGAATTGTATGGCCTCAAGCTTCAACGTCTGCTTGCCGGTTTCTGCTGGCCATCCATTCTCGAGAACGGAGCCCTCTGGCGCGATGAGCATGCCCGCTTGCGAGTCAAAGGGGGGACGGTCATTCCCGTGATTGCTTCAGTGACACCTATGCGCAAGCAGGGCAGATTACGCAGTGCCTTACTCACGGTGTGTGACCACTCATCGTGTCATCAGCGCATGGAGCGTCTGAAGATCCTCAGTGCGGCAGTGGAGCAGAGCCCCAACGCAGTGTTGATTGCCGATCTCGAGGGAAGGATCGTTTATGTCAATCCCCGCTTCACTCAATTGACGGGATATACCGCGGAGGAACTGATCGGCAAGGATCCAAGCATTCTCAAATCCGGCACCACGCCGCCGGAGACCTATCGCCGCTTATGGGAGACCTTGCGCAAGGGTGAAGAATGGCGTGCCGAGATCCAGGACAAGCGCAAGGACGGCAGCCTCTATTGGGTGTTCGAAACGATTTCCCCGATCCGTGATGCCCGTGGAAGGATCACCCATTATCTTGCCATCCAGAAAGACATCACCGAGCAAAAACAAGCGCAAGAGGCGCTCAGGGAAAGCGAGGCGCGCTTTCGCCAGATCGCGGATATGACAGGGGAATGGATCTGGGAGCAGGATCCCCAGGGGCGCTACATCTATAGCAGCTCGGCGGTGAGAAAGATTCTGGGTTATGAACCCGAGGAGATCCTTGGCAGGCATTATCTCGACCTGTTCACGCCTGAAGATCGACGCCGCTGGGAGGCCCAGGCGCCACCGACGGTGCCATTTCAACACCGCTTCGCCCGGATAATCAACCGTTATCGCCACAAGCACGGACACGAGGTCTATACCGAATCGTCCGGCCTTCCCATCTTCGACCAACAGGGACGTCTGCTGAAATGGCGCGGAGTCGATCATGACATTACCCTGCGCAAGCGTTACGAGGATGAACTGAGGGTTCGTGACAGGGCCATCGAAGCGGCCAGCGTCGGTATCGATATCGCCGATGCGAACCACTCCTTGTGGCCTGCCATCTATGTCAATCCGGCACTGTGCAAGATCAGTGGCTTTACCCGCAATGAACTGATCGGACGCAATGTGCTCGAACTCGTCTGCGGTCGTGACTATGCCCCAGCCATCCTGGAGCAACTTCGCCAGGCGGTGGCGGAAGGCCGGGAAGCGAGTGAAGTATTGCGCTGCTATACCCCTCGGGGTGAGCCTTTCTGGGACGAGGTGACCATTTCCCCAGTCAAGGATGAAGAGGGACAGATCGGTCATGTGATCGAGATCCACAATGACATCACCGAAAGGCGACGCGCCGAGGCAGAGCGACATGCACTGGAGATCGCCCGCCACATTCAGCAGTCCCTGCTGCCTGCACAACCGCTACATGCTTTCGGTCTGGAGGTGGCCGGCCTGTGTGTGCCGGCCACTCAGGTGGGTGGCGATTATTTTGATTATTTCACCACTGCCTGCGGGATCGATGCTGTGGTCGCCGATGTCTCAGGGCATAGCGTGGGAGCGGCTTTGATCATGGCTGAAGCCCGCAGCATCCTCAAGGTGGAGGTGTGCGGGCCGGTCTGCATAGGGGTGGCGGAATTACTGGCGGTGTTAAATGACGTCTTGTTTGAGGACCTGGACCGGGCGGAATTATTCATCACCTTGTTCTATGTTCGTTACGATGTACAGTCGGGTCGTCTTGCTTATGCCAACGCCGGACATAACCGCCCACTGCTTATCCGCAACGGTGAGACCACCTGTACCCAGCTCGACTCCGATGGTCTGATCCTGGGGGTGCAGAAAGGTGAGACATTCGAGGAAAAATCCTTGTCATTGGCCCCTGGAGACCGTCTTCTTTTGTATACTGATGGAATTGTCGAGGCCCAGAATCCGGCCGGGGAATTTTACGGCCTGAATCGCCTGTGCGGCGTATTCTCGAGCCTGGATGGGGAAAGCCCCCAAACCGTGGTAGAGAGATTGTTGCAGGATGTGAGCACCTTCCATGGCAGTGACGTGTTTGAAGACGACATCAGTCTGGTGGCGTTACATGTGGAAGGGCCGAATGGCGGTCATGGTGGCCCTGGTCGAAGTCCCTAAACACAAGAATAGAGGAGGAGTACATGGCTACAGTCACCCTATCCGTAAGTGGAATGAAATGTGACGCCTGCGAGAACCTGATTCACGATGCCCTGATGGAAAAGGAGGGAGTTGCTTCTGTCAAGGCCGATCACCAGGCCAAGACCGTCGAAATCGAGTATGAAGAAGACAAGGCGGAGCTCGATGCGTTGAAACAGACCATCGTCGATCAGGGCTTCAAGGTGGCGGGATTTGGTCGGCAGTCGTTGCTTGACAAAATCAAGGAATTTTTGGAACCCCTGCTCCAGTTATTCAAGAGTTGAATTTCACCTTGGTTTTTTTCAGCTGCCCGATGCGACAATATGCCGCATCGGGCAGTTTGTTGTGGTCCTTATAATTGGCAATGACAGGTTGAAGGCACTTTATCCATGAAGCGCTCGTCTAAAGGAGACCTTGGAAATTTCAAGGGACCAGTGGGTTAGGGATGGCCCGGCATTTTCAGGTCAATTTGGTGACTGCAAATGTCAGCAGGACGAAGCATCGCATTGTCTTTCTGCGAAGTGAAAAGTTGCCAGGAAGGCGGTTTCTCAGGCTCTGATAATCATTACGATAAAGAACCAGATCTCTTTATGGCAAAGCGACAGGTGACATTTCGTGCCCAGGGCATGCACTGCACCAGCTGTGAGAAAGTGATCGAGCTGGCGTTGAACAAGCTGCCCGGGGTGACGAAGGTCCGTTCCAATTTTGCTTCCCAGGTGGTCCAGGTCACCTTCGATCCTGCGGTGATTCCACTGGCGGAAATCTTCGACGTAGTGGAGTCCAAGGGATATCATTGTGCCCTGATCGACCGTGCGGCGCAGCGCAAACAGGTTTTCAACCGGCTCCTGGGTGTTTTGCTCGGGGTGGGGGGAATTCTGCTGATCCTGTATGGTGGTACTCACCTGATCGATCGTTTCCACCTACCCGATCTCAATGTGCAGCTGGGTTACGGGGCGGTGCTGGTCGTCGGTCTGCTGACCGGTTTCCACTGCGTGGGGATGTGTGGCGGTTTCGTGGTCAGCTATACTGCCGGGAAGACGCAGGAGGGCGTCTCGACCTATTGGTTGCACCTCCAATACGGGGTCGGCAAACTGCTGTCCTATACGGTGATCGGGGCAGGTTTTGGCCTGCTTGGGGCGATTGTCAGTTTCACCCCCACCATGCGCGGCATTGCTGCGATTTGCGCCGGTGTCTTCCTGATCCTTTACGGTTTCAATATGTTGCACGTATTCTCTGCGGTACGGATCGGCTTCACCATGCCGCGTTTCCTGTCCCGTTTCGTGCGCGAAGAGACCCACCGCACCTCGCAACCTTTCATCATAGGCCTGCTGAATGGCCTGATGATCGCCTGCGGACCTCTCCAGGCAATGTATGTCATGGCGGCTGGGACCGGCGATGCGTTGGAAGGGGCGAAACTGTTATTCATCTTCGGTATCGGAACCTTGCCCCTGATGTTTGGCTTTGGCCTGTTGGCCAGCCTGATCTCCCACCGCATGACCCACAAGATTCTCAATGCTTCCGGCATTCTGGTGATCAGCCTGGGGCTGGTGATGCTCAACCGCGGCCTGGCCATGACCGGTTCCGGATATGATTTTCACACCCTGCTCCAGCGGGGCAAAGTGACCAGGGAAGAGGTCCGTATGGGCCAATCTATCCCCGAAGGTGATGTCCAGGAGATTCGTATGGAAGTGCGGGC
Organism: uncultured Methylococcales bacterium; assembly: GCA_964445885.1. Lineage (GTDB taxonomy): Bacteria > Pseudomonadota > Gammaproteobacteria > Methylococcales > Methylothermaceae > Methylohalobius. The sequence goes on along the minus strand of CAYUPV010000033.1, from coordinate 12,014 downwards.
AGGAAGCTATGTGCCCAATCGTTTCGTCCTGAAAAAGGGAGTACCAGTCCGTTGGGTGATCGAAGGCAAGGAACTGACCGGTTGTAATCGTGTGATTCTGGTGCCTAAACTGGACCTTGAGATCGAACTGAAGCCCGGACGACAGATCGTCGAATTCACCCCTGAAACGAGTGGGCAGATTCCCTGGAGTTGTTGGATGGGTATGATTCACGGTGAATTCGTCGTAGTCGACGGAGACACGGAAGCCGCAACCAATCTACCCCCGCGTCCGTGGATTCGCCGGGGCAGGGTGAGAAGTTCAGCCGCCTCGCTCAAGCGATGCCAGGCATGCATGTGAACCTTCGCTGTCCCGCAGGGCGAAAAGGATTGGCAACGATCTGTCAAGGCAGAACCCGTCCCTACAGAGGTCGTGAATACCATTGAGGTGAAATTCCACTTGAGTGGTTTCTCTGTGGTCGAGTGCGGTAAAATTGGTAAGCGAAGGTTTGCTTTGCCCCGGCATTGTGGGTAAATTGCTGACTATGTGGCAAAATCTGTGAATTTTGCCATTCGGTTTGCCCGCGCTCACGGGCAGCCTCGAAAGACACGGTTCCCGTCGCTTTACTTAAAAAGGGGACAGGAAGGTCGGGTAGGGCAGGACAAAGTTTAGATGACGAAAATTCGGATCGAGAGGGCAGAAAAATGGCGGTAGCAGTCGAGCAGTCTGCGCATGAGGAAGAGGAGCAAAGTATCCGTTTATCCATTATCGGAATGCGCTGCGCCGGTTGTGTCAAAACCGTGGAAAATGCGCTCAGGGGCGTTGCCGGCGTCAAGGCAGTCAACGTCAACTTCGCTGACCATTCAGCCGTGGTCGCAGGCGAAGTGGATCCTGAGGTGCTACGCGAGGCCCTGCAGGAAGTCGGTTATGACGCTGCGGTCATGGAGAGTTTCGAAGATCTCGAAGCCCAGGAACGCATGGAAGATGAACGCTACCAGACCTTGCTGCGCAAATCGGCGGCGGCGGGTGCCTGGGGTATCCCGCTCATGTTGGGGGGATGGATGGATTTGTGGCCACCCATCGGCACGCCCCAAGGCAGCGATTTCTGGTCCATCGTCGCTTTGATCACTTTCGGCGTGATGTATTACGCTGGCGGACATTTCTTCAGCGGTGCGGTGAAATCCCTGCGTGGCGGGGTCGCCAACATGGATACCCTGATTGCGATGGGGACCGGCGCGGCGTGGCTTTACTCCACCATCGTGATCGATTTTGCCGAAGTGTTGCCGCCTGAGGCGACTTTTCCCTATTTTGAAGCCGCTGTCATCATCATTGCCTTCGTCACCCTGGGAGGGGCGCTGGAGACCCGGGCCCGTGGCAAGGCCTCGACGGCCATCCGCAAACTGATCGGCCTGCAACCTCGCACCGCCAGGGTGGTACGCAATGGTAAAGAAATCGATGTCCCCATCGAAGAAGTGGGCGTCAAAGAAATCATCCGGGTGCGGCCGGGGGAAAAGATTCCCGTGGATGGCATGATCGTCGAGGGCCATTCCAGCGTCGACGAGTCGATGCTGACCGGGGAGTCCATCCCGGTGGAAAAGAGTGTGGATGATGAAGTCATCGGTGGTACGGTGAACCTGAGAGGCAGTTTCCTGATGAAGGCGACCCGTATCGGCGGTGACACGGTTCTGTCTCATATCATCGAATCGGTTCGCCGGGCGCAAAGCAGTAAACCCGCGATAGGCCGCTTGGTGGACCAGATCGCGTCAGTGTTCGTCCCGACAGTGGTTGGGATCGCTGCTTTCACTTTCCTGATTTGGTGGAGTTTTGGCCCCGAACCCGCCCTGGGCTACGCCTTCGTGACAGCCATGACGGTGCTGGTCATCGCTTGCCCCTGTGCTTTGGGGCTGGCGACGCCGATTTCCATCATGGTCGCGGTGGGGCGGGCGGCCCAAAGCGGAATCTTGATCCGCAGTGGAGATGCGCTCCAGACTGCCGGCCGAATTACCACGGTGGTACTGGACAAGACCGGGACGGTGACCGAAGGCAAACCCAGGGTGACCGCGGTCGAGCCATTTTCCGGTTGGACCGAGGATCTGGTGTTGGAACTGGCAGCCAGTATCGAAGGGGGATCGGAACACCCTCTGGCCGGAGCCATCGTGGCTGAAGCGCAGGCGAGGGAGTATGAAATAAAGTCAGTCACAGGATTCGAGGCGGTCACCGGTAAGGGTGTGAAAGCAAAGTTGGATGGCCAGAAAGTGCTGTTCGGTAATGCGGCGCTGATGGCGAGTGAAGGGATCGATATCAGTGGGGTCGAGGAACGGCTCGATGCCTACGCGGAACAAGGTCAAACCCCGATGCTTCTGGTAGTGAAAAATAAGCTGGCGGGAATCATCTCGGTCGCCGATACCATCAAGAGTGATTCCAAGGAGGCCATCCGTCAGCTCAAAGCGATGGGGGTCAGGGTCTGGATGGTCACCGGCGACAACGAAAAAACCGCTCGCGCGATAGCGCGTGAAGCCGGGGTGGATGAAATCCGTGCCCAGGTGCTTCCTGACGACAAGGCCAAGGTGGTGCGTGAGCTTCAGTCGCGTGCTGAGATCGTCGGGATGGTGGGAGATGGTATCAACGATGCGCCTGCGCTGGCTCAGGCCAACGTGGGGTTTGCCATCGGTACCGGTACCGATATCGCCATCGAAAGCGGCGACGTGGTCATCATGCAGGGGTCGCTGTTGAAGGTGCCTGAAGCCATGAAACTGTCACGGGCAACGGTACGCAATATCAAGCAGAATCTATTGGGCGCGTTCATTTACAATGTCTCTGCCATTCCAGTGGCGGCCGGATTGCTCTATCCATTCCTCGATATCCTGCTCAATCCCATGATCGCAGGGGCGGCGATGGCGATGTCTTCGGTGACCGTGGTGACCAACGCCAACCGTCTACGATATATCAGATTGTTGTAGTCAATGTGTTGTCATGAGAACATAGCAAAATAAAAAGACCCGCTTTACGGCGGGTTTTTTTACTGGAAGGCAGGCGGGGAAAGTGCCGTGCTAAAAGGGACCGGAATGATCAACTGATAAAAGGAAATCGTTTTATGGAAAAGGAAAGTTGAAGTATGGAAAAATTATACGTATCGAACAAAAACGAATCTGCAAGGATTTTTAAAAGCGATTTTCTGGAAAAATTTACCAAGGTACATTGGACTGTCCCCTTGTGGATCTATATTCCTGTTATTTTATACTTTCTTTATCGATCCTATATCACTCTCGACATAAGCATTCCTGTCATATTTGGATATATGATCCTCGGGATGTTTGTGTGGACGCTGACAGAATATCTGCTCCATCGGTTCGTCTTTCATTTCCATCCTAAAACCGATATAGGCAAAAGAATTCTCTTTATGTTTCATGGCGTGCATCACGATTACCCGAATGATACGCTGAGGCTGGTCATGCCTCCAAGCGTCAGTGTTCCGCTGGCAGTGCTTTTCTATCTGTTGTTCAGGAAAATATTTGGCTACTATGATGTCACCCCCTTCTTTTCCGGTTTTTTGATAGGTTACCTTTGCTATGACATTACCCATTATGCCTTGCACCATTTTCATTTGAGAAAGAAGTTTTTGGTTAACCTCATGAAACACCATGCCAAACATCACTTCCAGAACCCTGATCTTGGCTACGGCGTCAGCCAGACCCTCTGGGATGTTGTGTTCAGAACCGGATTCGACCAAGACAAATAGAATCTGGCATCAAGTCGATCGAACTCACCAATGGCCGGAAACAAACGCTGTTGTGCTTCGGTGGTTATGTGAAGAGGAATAGGAAGATCCGAAGCAAGGGCTGGCGCCTATCGCCGCCAAAACAAATGGCCGGCCACGACTGCTGGTATATAGAAGGCGTGAGAAAGGTCGACAACCGGCTTGAACTTCCCTGATCCATCGTGGTGGTGTTTGCCTTGCATCTCTGCCCGCTGTCCCCAAAAAAATACCCGCCGAAAGGCGGGTTTTTGATATCCAACAGACAAGCAGTCTCGTTCGGAACTGCCTTTTCCGGTCGCTGACAACCTGTGTTGGGCCATCATCCACCTTTCAGTTTGGCAGCCTCATCGGACTTGGGGTACTCCGCTCCAATGCTGATGATGAAACTGGCGGCATCTTCAATGGACATCTTGGATTTGACCACCCTGGACTCGTGGACCACCACGGTGAAGCCGGAGGTGGGGTTGGGGGAAGTGGGTACAAAGAGGACGTACATGTCATCGATTTTGTTGGTCACGTAGGCCGGCACCCAGACGTTCTCCTTCGGGTATTCCACGTAGACCACCTCCCTTTTGACCGTCTCTCCCTCGGTGGCAAACATCGTCACCACTTTTTTGATGACCCGGTAAACGGTGTTGAGCAGGGGGATCTTCTCGATGATGGTGTCAAAGGCGGAAATGATGATCGATCGTTGGTATTTGGCCAGGGAATAACCGATGTAGGTGAGTAGCGTGATGCTCAACAGTAGCAGGGTGGTGGTGAAGGAATAACTGGCTGAGTAGCCATACAGACTGACGATGACGTCGGTGAGCAATTCTTGAGTGAACAGCACGATCTGAATCGTCAGTACCAGTGGGATGACCGCCAGAACCCCCAGGATGAAGAACTTGAACAACTGTTTGATGAATTGCAGCATGGTTGCCTCGTTTTTATGTTGATGGTAATGGCAACATTGTAAGGAATTGGCGGCAGGATGCAGGGAAAAAATTTCTGCTTGCCCACTGAAAATCACCTTCGTCGGAATGACTCCCGGAATTTGGAGGATAACGCCGCATTGTATGGCGTGTAGGGAAGAGGGGTCACAATAGGGTGGGTATCGGCATAAAGGCCGGGAGAAACCGGGTATCTCATCGGTCAAAGGGGGGCGGATGAAGTAAGGCGGGTGACCGCTGATCACTCCATGGGGTTGTTTTGTGGCCATGGAGGATTGCTATACTGCAATAGTGAACTGATAAGGAGTACAGCCATGGCTGAGGAACGTGTGATCACCCAGGTCAATCTTCACGAATATTTTCGTGATGCAGTGAATGAGGCCTTGGTGCACCAAAGTTTGGAGACGGAGGAGGAGACCGTTTTTTATGTGGTCAACCTGTTGTCTCATTTCGTCCGCTCCGAACATTTGTTCGCCGATACCGAGGACGGTCCGATGCTGCAGCCGCTGGTGGAAATGTATACCGCCGCTGCCGCCGCGCCCTCGATGGAAGAACGGACGCGCCTGTTGCGGCGCTTGGGGGATGTGGCCTTGTTGATCTCCGGGATCTTCTCCGACAGTCTCAATCGCAAACTGGTGGACGTGGACTATTACATCGCCATGGGCGGCAGTGCCTATGGGTATTTGTCGGACCTGGTCAGGGACTCCCTGCACAAACAGGCCCTGGGGAGTATATTCAACGAACTGTCGCACAAGTTTGCCGATTTCGTGGAAGTGCTGGGGGAGGTGAGTGAAAAAGCCAACCTGACTTCCTCCAGCGATGTCATGCGGCTGTATGAAATATGGCTGCGAACGGGTAGCCAAAGGGCCGCCAATCGTCTGCGCCGTCTCGGTATCGAACCGGTGAGGGGATTTCTGCATCAGCATTGAAACGATGAGATTGTATTCACTGCAACGCCTGCTCGAACACATATACCAGGTTCAGATCGAATACCGGGTGGACGATTTCCTGATCACCGATCAAGGTCTTGCCCACCACCTGGAAGGTGGACGGGCGCCATCTGCCAGCCGGGAAAGGCTGTTGGTCAGACAGGAAGAGGGGGAGCTGCAGCTTGCCCTGTATCTGGATGAGGGGGTCTTGCAACGCCTGATAGAGCAAAATCCCTTCAAGTCGCTGCACGAGGACAATCTGGAGGACTTTCTGTTGGCCCTGGAAGGCGTCAGTCACTTTCTGTATCTGGGTTGGAAGGCCGAGTTGGAACAGGGGGTTTCGTTGCTGGAGCTGGAGCTGCAGGCCGAAGTCGATAAATTCGTGACCACCCTGGCGTTGTCAGCGCAACAGCGGCGCCAGTGGATTCCCTATCTTATGCACCACCGGTTGTTCGAGCAGTGCGGTTTCGACCCTTCCCTGGAGGGGGAACAGTTGCTTCGTTACCGCGATGCCAATCGCTTTGCCGGAAGGTATTGCTGGCGATTGGAGGACAGGTTTCTGAGGCGCCGACGGATCTCGGCCCTGATGGAGGAACTCCGCCATTTCTATCGCCTCTCCCAGAGGCAGAAGTTCTGTCACATCGAGTCGTCCTGACTCTCATTCCTGTTTCAGCTTGTCCGGCACAGGGATTGAGCCGGTCTCACATGGTCCGGCCGACGACCGGGCGCCTGGCTCATCGGCCATACCCATCTGGAATCGGAAAGCCGCCAATGCCTGGGCTGCGGCAACACTCCGGACGGACTGATTCTGCCTTTTTCCATCCTGTCTGAGTATCTCTTTTTTACAAAGAAACCCCTGGCTCAAACCCGACAGAAGCAAGCCACACCGTAATATATCACCTACATCATCGATATTCGACCATTGCCGATATCGGATGCTCCCGAGTATCAGAGTGTGACTTCGGAAGGGCCCAAACCAGAGGTGGCGGGATATCGAGGACCCATTTAGTTCTTGGTGTCATCGGGGAAGAGAGATCGATCTGATGCATTCTTGTCACTCTTTTCAATCGATGGTAAATCTGTATATTCGAATATTATATAAAGCAAATAAATATGTCAGAAAGTTTTACACAATTTCCGCATGGATATGTTTCAACCATGGTTTTCGAGATATATGAATTCTGATATGGCGGCAAAAAAACTGATTAACTTCATTGAAATGGAAGGCTTTTTTGAGGTGGATTTTGTCTAACTCAATTATTTTTTTAATGTTAGGCACATTCCATGCTTTGTTTTATTTATGAATGGATCGCAAAGTTCATTCAATGGTTGAGTTGTTCAAAAAATACTCGTTTGTAGTCAGCCCGATGACGGTATGTAGCCTACATATTGCCAACATCGATTGTTGGTGTCGGGTGCCTGCTTGGTTACTTAATAAGAATAGGGGTGTAATAAATTGAAAATAAATCACATGTATTTAGGGTGCCCGTTTTTTGAAGGCCGTCGTGATTCATTCAATGACGGTCTGAAATCATCGGTTGAAGAGAGGGCAAAGGATTCCCCTCGTGAAATGCTTGCTTGAGGAGGTGCAAAATGAATATCCAACAAACAGGTCAGGAAGACCAGAGCCCTGGCCGTACCATGAAATCTGAAGACCCATCCCGGACGAGATTTTCTACCCTGTTCAGTTCCATTGTTCCAGTTATCGGTGTGGCTGCTTCCCTGGGACTGGCGATTCCAGCCTTTGGCGCCAGCGGTTCCGGTGGTGGTGGCGGTGGTGGTGGCGGAGGTGGGGTCAACATCCCGACCGGCATGCCAGCCAGCCCGCTGTTTAACGCCCAGCCGTTTACCCAGCAAATGTTGCGTTTCGAGGAGTTCGGCCCCCAGCCGATGCCCCAGAACAATGGCAATGCAACGCTGCCGTTGCCCACAGGATGTCAGGGCCAACCCAACTCCAACGCGCTGGACAATTTCCTCGGCAAGCCGTTGCAGCAGGCCCCGACGGAGCAGGCCAACATTACCGATCCCAATCCCTGGGCGGCCATGATCCAGTCCTGCGTTCCGGGGCTGGCGGCGGCTTACACCGGGGTCATGGAAGGTCGTGCGCCAGGTCCCAATTTCGGCCATCAGCGCTGGAACGAGTTTTTTCCGCAGTTGTATTTTCAGAGTGCCCAGACCGGTGCCCGGACCAATGGCGGTTTCCGCGACAATTTACAAAAGCATGGTTATTCTGTGGGAGAGTTTGGTCCTTCTGTCGTTGGCCAGGAAGGCCACACGGGCCTATACCACAACACCGTGGGTCCGATAGGTGGAGTAATCGATCACAATTTCGACGGTTCCACCAGAGGCATCGAGGTGAGAATCCATACAGACGCCCAAGCCTCAAACACTTGGCCTTTGCAGGATCCGTTGGCGCTGTGGACCTTCGACGGCACCTTTCCACCCAAGTTGTTGATGGTGCGTTACGGGCTACCGGTGTTGTTCCGTCACTACAATGCCTTGCCCATCGATATCGCGGCCAATCGAGGCTTTGGTGAGCACACCATCACCACCCACGAGCACAATGGCCATACACCGGCCGAGAGCGACGGGTTCTTCAATTCCTATTTCTACCCTGGCGAGTACTTCGATTATCGTTGGCCGATTCAGCTGGCCGGTTACGACACCATCAACACCGATGCCTCGAATCCACGGGCGGCGACCCCGTGTTCTCAGGGTGAGGTGCTGATGATCCCGGACCGGAACGGCATCCTGGTGCCGAAGACCTGTGGGTTAGATGGCACTGTCCGGATTCGCGGTGACTGGCGCGAGACCATGAGTACCCATTGGTTCCACGACCACATGATCGACCGTACCGCGCAAAACGTCTACAAGGGCAACGCGGCGATGATGAACTACTACAGTGCGGTCGATCGCGGCAGGGAGGGTTTCAAGTGCAACTATGCCGATCCCAACAATGTCAATCTCTGCCTTCCCAGCGGCACCGCGCTCGAATGGGGCAACCGCGATTACGACGTCGATCTTATGGTCGCCGACAAGGCCTTCGACTCGAGCGGCCAACTGGACTTCAACATCTTCAACCTGGATGGTTTCCTGGGCGACGTGATGACGGTCAACTGGCTTTACGACCCTTACCTGAATGTGCGTGCCCGCCGTTACCGCTTCCGTATCCTCAATGGCAGCGTGTCGCGCTTTTTCAAGATTGCGGTGGTGCGTGAGTTCAACGACGCGACCAGTGGCACTATGCCGGGACCCGCCGGGTCGAACAAGTCCTACAGCCGGGTACCGTTCCACATGATCGCCAATGACGGCAACCTCATGGAGCACGCGGTGCCGTTCCCGAATGCGGAATCCAAGGATCTGCCGGTCCAGGGGATTGCCGAACGTTATGACATCGTCATCGATTTCAGCGCCTATCCGCCCGGCACCAAACTGTATCTGGTCAACACCCTGCAGTTCAGCAACGGTACCGGACCCGACGGCGTCGTCCCGTTGGCGGCTATCCTTAACGGAACCTACCAGCCGGTTGCCGACAACAAGGGCCGCTGGAGCGACGATCCCACCGTAAGCAAGTTCCTCGAGCTTCGGGTCCAGCCCTACGATGGCACCGACCTGAGCATGAACCCGGCCGATTACGAAGTGGGCAAGAAGCAGATGATCCCGCTGGTGAGGTTCACCGATGCCGAGTTGGCTGCGGCCAAGCACCGGACCTTCGAGTTTGGCAAGGGCGGCGGCGATCCCCTGCCGTGGAGTATAGCCACCGATGGCGGCTCCGGTCACAATGCCGACCCCCATCGGGTATCGGCGGCGCCCGAATTCAATAAACTCGAGATCTGGCCCCTGGTCAACGGTGGTGGCGGCTGGGGACATCCGGTCCACATCCACTTCGAGGAAGGGCAGATCCTGACGCGTGGCAATAAGAACCCTGTCACCGGGGTCGTGGATAGACATCTGCCGCCCCAATGGGAGGTCTGGTCGCGCAAGGACGTTTACCGTATTTCTCCCTTGGGTCAGCCCAATCCGATCACCGGGGCCCCGGGCCTGCCGGACAGCAGCATGGTCGTCGATCTGGTGATCCGTTTCCGCGAGTTCGCGGGCACCTATATGGAGCATTGCCACAACACCCAGCACGAGGACAACGCGATGCTGGTGCGTTGGGACAGTGCGCATCCAGGCCAGACGTTGCGCATGCCGACGCCGGAGCCCAACTGGAACGGGGTCAGTTACGGCTTGGTGTTTGGGGAGACCACGGTCAAGACTGGAGATGCGGCCGCAGCGGCGACTTTCATCCCTCCGGTGCAGTTGAGCGCGGATCAGGACAACGATGGTATCGTCAATCTCAGTGACTTCAATCTGTTCGCTGGTCAATTCGGCCTGTTCGGCCTTTATACCGGAGATCTGGACGGGGACAGCGTGGTGAATTTGAGTGACTTCAACCTGTTCGCTGGTCAATTCGGCCAATCGACGGGTTACTCGGCTCCAACGCCGCCGCTCCCCTAAGAGGTCAGTGTATCGAAACAGGTGCCGGTCGTCAGGCCAACGGCCCGAATCCCGGCCGGCACCACCCTCCCAAACGGATACCGCGGGGAATCAGAGATGATGGTTAAGGAACGAAACAACACCAAGGCTCGACGCTGCCCGGTTGTCTTTCTGCTGGCTGCCGTCGTGTTGGCTTTCTCGGTCCAGAACAGCTGGTCAGGCCCACATGGTGCGGAGTATTTCACCAATGTGGAACTGGTCAATCAGGATGGAAAGGTTCTGCATTTTTACGACGATGTGCTCAAGGGCAAGGTGGTGGCGATCAACTTCATGTTCACCAGCTGTCCCTACAGTTGTCCCCTGGAAACGTCCAAACTGCGCTATCTCCAGAAGCTCCTCGGTGACCACGTGGGAAAGGACGTGTTCATGTATTCGATCACGGTCGATCCCGCCAGGGACACCCCGGAAGTCCTCAAGGCGTACATGAAAAAGTACAAGGTGGGTCCGGGCTGGCAGTTTCTCACCGGCAATGAGGAGGACATCAAGCAGATTCGCAGGCGTTTCGGCATGTTCAGGGAACAGGAATCCGATATCGCCGAGCACAATGTCAACTTCATCCTCGGCAATGAAGCGACCGGACAGTGGGTGAAGAAAACACCCTTCGATGCGCCCGAAGTGCTGGTGAGCCTGATGCTCGACCGACTCCCAGTCACACCGCTCAGATCGAAACGTCCCAGTTATGCGGCGGTCAGGTCCATGCCCAATATCAGCAAGGGCCAGGATCTGTTCCGCTCGCGGTGTTCCTCGTGCCATACCATCGGCGGCGGCGACGAGCTGGGTCCGGATCTGTTGGGGGTCTTGGAACGGCGTGATCGGCAGTGGTTGATCCGCTGGTTGAAGGAACCCGATGTGATGCTCGAGGAGAAGGATCCGATTGCGATGAGCCTGTTCGAGAGTTATGGCGGGTTGGTGATGCCCAACGTCAAACTGACCGATTTTGACATCGACAACCTGATCCGATACCTCGACCAACAGAGCCGGAGTGTGCGCGCGAAAGCGGCTGCGGAGCGGGTCGGAGCGAACAGCTACTTCCAGCCGATCAGCGAACCGGGCAGGTGAGGGAATGAAGTACAGTGCAATCGCCGCCAGAATTGAAAGGCTGGTAACAATCAATCTGCTTTGTCTGACTGCGGGCCTGTCTACCGTGGCATCGGCAGTGAGCGTGAGCCAGATGGATCGTTTCACGGATGGGACCTTGCAGGGATGGCGAATGGGTAAGTTCCTGACCACCCAACAAAATATGCAGAATATAGCCACAGGGGGACCGGCTGGAAGCGGAGATGCTTATCTGCAGGTCATTTCCGATCAGACGGATCCAATAGACGGCAACAAGATCACTTTTTTCAACAAGAGCCAGTGGGCCGGCGATTATGTTGCGGCGGGTATCAGCGCGATCGCGATCGATCTGAACAATTTCAATTCCACCGCGCCGTTGCAGCTTCGACTTGCGATTCATGGCGGCTTCACCGATCCCACTACACAACAGTTTATCGGAGGGCTGTATGCCACCACCGCCAGCCTCACGCTTGATAGTGGCAGTGGTTGGACACATGCGGTGTTCTCGCTCGCTCCGGACGCGCTCACACCCGTCAGTGGCAAATCCGGGGTGACCGGCAACGATGTCAATGCAGCATTATCCCACGTACTGGAATTACGCCTTTTGAACAGCCCACAACCTGCCTGGAGTGGCCCCTTGGTGACGGCCACCGTGGGCGTCGATAACATCGCCGCAGTCCCTCTGCCTTCGGCCTGGTGGTTGTTCGTATCCGCCTTGCTGGGTCAGGGGTGGTGGAAGGGTCGGGTCAGACAAGGATTCCGTGTGACTCTAGCCCAAGTTTAACACCCCAAAATATAACTTATTTATAATCAGTTATTTGCGT
>CAYUPV010000032.1:0-17523 GCA_964445885.1 uncultured Methylococcales bacterium | reverse complement strand
ACTGTCACCTCGTTTTCAGGGAAGTTGCAGCCTGTTTATAGCAGGGTCAACCTGAAGAGAAGCTGTACGAGATGACTGTTCATTGTCCACAAACCAGAGAACGAAGGCCACGATCCTGCGAACCGGTTCCGATGCATCGAAGACCATAGCCTCGGCAGCCTGGGCACGGGCACCTGCGATATTTCCCTGCCGCAACGACTCCAACGCCTGATGAAGCAATCGATGGGCCCGCCGTCGGCAGGCCTGCGCACGCCCCAGATCGCAACCACACCGGCGGCATTGCGGAGCCTCCCCCAAACGGGCCCGACACACTGGACAGCGTGTCATCAGTGCTCCAGATAGTAGAGAATATCGCGCAAGGTCTCCATCGGTTCGGTGACCGCCTGTTCGTCCCCGCTTTCGAGCGCCTTCTCCAGATCGGCAAGCAGCTCGTCGATTTCCTCCCGGTCCTCATCGCCGATCTCCCCACGCATCCGCTGCGCTTTGGCCATCAGTTCGCGGGCCTGGGCAAACACCGGCGAAGCGTTGGTGGACTCCTCGCCCATCATGGAACCCAGCCGCTCCCGGGCAACCGCGATTTCGTCCGAAGCCATGCGGCCGACAGCGTTTTCGATGCGAATGCTCTTCTCCAGGCCGGTCGCCTTTTCGGTGGCGGTCACCTTGAGGATCCCATCCAGGTCGAGGTCGAAGCGCATCACGATGGGATCGCCAGCGGGGGCTTCGCGCAGCCCCTCGATCGTGAACTCGCCGATCAGGGTATTGTTCTCGGCATCTTTGTCTTCCCCCTGATAGACCCGCACCTCCACCTTGTCCTGGTTGTCCACCATGGTATAGAAGACCTGGGACTTGGAAGCGGGCAGCGGGGTGTTCTTCTTGATGATAGGGGCGAACACGTAGGGATAAAGGGTACCGTCGTCCAGTTCACCGAGATAGCTGGTGCCGAAGGTATAGGGGGTGATGTCCACCAACACCGATTTGACCTTCTCCCCGGCGATCATCCCCGCCTGTACCGCCGCTCCCAGGGCGACGCAAAGGTCGGGATCGATCACCGCCCTCGGGGTCTGTCCCAGTTCCGTTTCCAGCCGCTCCTGCACCAGTGGGGTACGGGTGGCCCCACCCACCAGCAGTACCTCCTCGATATCGGAGGCGGTCAGATCGGCGCTGCTCAAGGCGATGTGAAGCGCCTCGATGGTACGGTCGATATAGGGGGAAATCAGCGCCTCGTATTCGTCGCGGGAGAGCTCCATGGTCAGATGCACCGGCACCCCGTCTTTCTCGGCGATGAACTCCTCGCGGATCTCGGAAAAGGGGCGGTCGGAGAGGATCAGTTTGGCCTCGACCGCCGCCTGCAACAGCCGCGCCATGGCCTTGCGGTCTTCCTTCACATCGACCCCGTGCTCCTCCTTCAGATGCTCGACCAGCAACTCGACGATCTCGCGGTCGAAGTCGTCACCACCCAGGTGGTTGTCTCCATGACTGGCGATCACTTCCACCACCCCGTGCTGGATCTGCACCACCGAAACGTCGAAGGTTCCGCCTCCCAGGTCGTAGACCAGGATCTTGCGGGCGTGCTCCAGATCGGTTTCGTAGGCCAGCGCCGCAGCGGTGGGTTCGTTGAGAATCCGCACCACCTCGAGTCCGGCGATCTGTCCCGCCTCACGGGTGGCCTGACGCTGGGCGTCGTTGAAATAGGCCGGCACCGTGATGACGGCCTTGTGAATCTCCTGGCCCAGATGCCGTTCAGCCTGTTGTTTCAGTGTTCTGAGGATGATCGCCGAGATCTCCTGTGGCGTCATTTCCCGGTCCCCCAGGTGGATCTTCTCGTCGCCGCCCATCATTCGCTTGACCGAGCGCACCGTACGCTCGGGATACAAAAGCCACTGGTTGAGCGCCGGTTCGCCGACCAGCAACTGCCCCTGTTCGTCGACACCCACCACCGAAGGCAGAATCTTTCGCCCCTGCTCATCCGGGATGACCTGCGGCTGTCCGTCGATCACGACGGCCACTTCAGAATTGGTAGTCCCCAGATCGATACCGATAATCGTTTCTTTCATCATCACTTCACACTCTTGTTCACTTTGACTTCCGCCAACCTCAACACTTCGCCGCGCCAACACCAGCCGCGGCGGATCTCTGCGACCACTTCGCCATCCTGGAATTTGCGCAGATGCACGATTTCCGCTGCACGCATCACAGAGGGGTCGAAATGCCGCCCGACCGCATCGATTGGCTCCAGCTCCAGCGCGGCCAGCATCTGGTCGAAACGCTCCAGGGTCAGCCGCTGGCCCTCGCTCACTGCCTGGTATCTCATCCGGCGCCGTTTGCACAGCCATCGCACCAGCCAGCCAGGACGCAGCACCTCCAGTGCCACGAGCCCGGCGCCGATCCGATCCCTCACATCCACCAGATCCAGCAGCAACGGCCTCAGCCGCTGCCGTTCATAGTCTTTAAGACGGTTTTCGTACTGCCGCTGTTCCCGCTCCAGCAGTTCGAGCAAGCGCCGGTATTCCTCAAGGGCCCGATTGAACTGGCGCGACTCGCTCCTGACCTCGGTCCGGAGCGCCGCCAGTTCGGTGAACAACTGAGAGAGTCCCACCTCAGGCAGGACCTGGTCCTCATCGGCTGCAGCGTCCAGGAATTGCTCGAAAGCCGCGATCAGTTCCTGTTTATCGGACATCCTTCATGCACTCTGCGAGCATTTTTCTGAACTGGGCCAGGGTGGGGCGGCGGGGATGCAAACGATGGGCAAAGGCGTTGAGTTCTTCCAGCGCCGGCAGGTGAAACAGTTCGTACTCCAGACGCTTGCGGGAATCGCGTATAAGATCGTAAGCCTCACGGATCCGGCGAAACTTCTCGGGTACGCGGTCTGGTGGAAATTGCTGCACCAGAGACAGATACGCCCGGCGGATGGTTTCGTCATCCGCGCCGTGGGACACACCCAGAATTTCGAACGGTGACCGGCTCACTTCTTCCCTCCCCCGAAAATCATGTCCAGCAATTTAGCGACGGGGATGCCCGTTCTTCGAGAGACCTCTTCGACCATTTTCAGCGGGTCCACATCATCGATATCACCAAGATCATCGAAATCATCCAGATCTTCCATGTCATGGAAGGAAGGAACAAAAAAGCGGCTGTTTTCGTACTCCTGAAGGAACCCGAGAATCCGCCCCGCAAAGCGATGCTGCCTGGTCTGTCTGGCCAATTCCAGCGCCTTTTCCATTGCCCCCAGATCCAGGTATTCGAGAGCCGCGGCCTCCCCCTTGCATTTGGCGATGACGTCGAAATAGACCAGGGGAGGCGGACGCTCGGATGGCTGCCCCGGTTTCCTCTTCCACAAGGGACTGGCACGCACGTAATCGCGAATCAACTGATACTGGCCGAGCGAAAGCAGCTTTTCGCAGATGACGACGAGTTCCTCCTCGCTCCAGTCGAGCTTCGCCCCCTTTTTCAGAAACGACCGCATCGGCTTCAGCAGTTCCTCGATGGGCACTTCTTCACTGGAGGACTGCACCAGCAGATCGATGAGGGCGGTAACCGTGGCCTTGTCGATGTGCATCGCCTGGTGATCGAGCACCTGGCGCAGGCGCTTGAGATAAGGCTTGGTTTGTCGTGGGGGGAAATCCAGATGGAGCACCTCGGCGGCGATCAGGCAATCCAGCAATGGGGAAGGCAGCTGCGTTTGTGCCTGTTGAAACGTGGTCTCGAGGATCTCTCCACGGAGAAAGGCGATCAACTCGGCCATCACCTCCACCCGCGACTTTTCCTCCGGTTCGCGTGCCCACTCACGTGCCTGCTCGATTTCCCTGGCTGCCAGATCGAACTTGCGGCCCTTGATCTGCTTGCGGGCATGACGCAAATGGGCATTCAGCAGCCGTTGCCTGGCCCTTCGGTTGATGGGATCGATCTCCAGCAGCCGCATGGTCAGACGCGCCGCCTTCTTGAATGCCCCCCGGTCGATCGCCGCTTCGGCTGCCACCTCGAGCAATGCAGGATCGTCAGGGAACCGGGCCAGGGCATCCTCCAGCACCCTGCCACGGGAACGCTCATCCTCGAATTCGTGGTAGAGGTCGGCCAGCCTGCGCCAGCTGTCGCGGTCCTCCGGATCAAGCATCAGGGATTTGCGCAGCAGGGAGACCATCTCTTCCCCGTCACGGAACTCATCTTTGTCGAGCAGCTCGACCATGTGCCGGAGCACCAGGGCTGAATGGCGTGGCTTGCCCTCCGACTCATAGAACAGTGCCATACCCCCCCAATTGTTCAGGGCGGTCTCGAGATCTCCAGCTTTTTCTGCCGCCAATGCTTCGAAACGCCCCAGTTCCCCGGGAGGCAGGGCCCCATACACCTTCAGATAGGCGCTTCGGCCCGCCGGATAGTAGACCAGCAGCGCGGTCAATGCGGTTTGCAGACCGGGAACAGCGGGATCCTTCTTGGCCTCTCCCAACAGGGTGGAGAAAATCTGCTTGGGCTGGGCCTTTTCACCTCCACGTCCGGCAATGGCACGAACGAACTCCCGCGCCACCGGTTTCAACGCCTTTCTATCTCCGCCAAACAATACCCGCACCACCCTTGCAGGTCCGGCAAAAGGGGAATCCGCCCCGATGCGGTCCAACGAGGTCTTGCCAGCGTCGGGATCATCGGGAAAACAAAGTAACGCCTTGAGCAGGAAACGCAGATCCCGGTAGGGGGAACGGAAGGGGATCTTCCCGAGCGCCTGTTCCACCGCTTTGTCATCGCCCTGGCAATAGGCTTTGAGCGCCGCCTCGGCCTGGGGCAGATGGCGAACCAGTGGAGAATCGTCCGGTAATGATTTGATGATTTTTTTGTCACCGGCCAGGGCACCCAGCACCTGACGACGTTCTTCCAGCGTCATCATCCACCCTTGAGTTTTGCCTTCAGCAGCTCGTTGACCTGCTTGGGATTGGCTTTGCCGCCGGTGGCCTTCATCACCTGACCTACGAAGAAGCCGAACAGTTTGTCCTTGCCGCTTCGATACTGTTCCAACTGCTTTGGATTGCCCGCGATCACTTGGTCGATGATCTTTTCGATGGCGCCGCTGTCGGTGATCTGCTTGAGGCCCTTTTCTTCTATCAGGATATCGGCATCCTTGCCGCTCTCCCACATCAGCTCGAACACCTGCTTGGCGATCTTGCCTGAGATGGTATTGTCGGCGATCCGTTTGAGCAGCCCAGCCAAAAGCGCTGCCGAAACCGGGCTGTCCCCAATCTCAAGCCCCGCCTTGTTGAGGGCACCGGACAGTTCCACCATCACCCAGTTGGCGCACAGTTTGGGATCACAACCGGAGATGTTCACCACGTGCTCGAAATAGACCGCCAATTCACGGCCGGAGGTCAGCACCTCGGAATCATAGGGATTCAGTCCGTATTCATCCATGAAGCGGTGGTACTTGGCCTCCGGCAGTTCCGGCAGTTCCCCCCGCACCTCTTCGATAAACTCCCCGGTGACCACCAAGGGCAACAGATCGGGGTCGGGGAAATAGCGGTAGTCGTTGGCCTCCTCCTTGGTCCGCATGGGACGGGTCTCATCCTTGTCGGCATCGTAGAGACGGGTCTCCTGGACGATGGTTCCCCCCGCTTCACGCACTTCTATCTGGCGCTCGATCTCATAGCTGATCGCCCTTTCGACGAAGCGGAACGAGTTGACGTTCTTGATCTCGGTGCGGGTACCGAATTGCTCCTCTCCCTTGGGACGGACCGACACGTTGGCGTCGCAGCGGAACGAACCCTCCTGCATGTTACCGTCACAAATACCCAGATAAACCACCAACTGGTGCAGTTTCTTCATGTAGGCGACCGCTTCCTCGGGGGAGCGGAGATCCGGCTCGGAGACAATCTCCAGCAGAGGGGTCCCCGCCCGGTTGAGATCGATCCCGGTCATTCCCTGAAAATTCTCATGCAGAGACTTGCCGGCGTCCTCTTCCAGATGGGCGCGGGTGATGCCGATACGTTTCTCGCTGCCATCGACGTGGATCATCAGATGTCCCTTACCCACCACCGGAAGCTCGTACTGACTGATCTGATACCCCTTGGGGAGATCGGGGTAGAAATAGTTCTTACGCGCGAACACCGATCTCGGGGTGATCTCCGCTTCCACCGCCAGACCGAATCTGACCGCCATCCTCACGGCAGCCTCGTTGAGAACCGGCAACACCCCCGGCATCCCCAGATCGATGGCACACGCCTGGGTGTTGGGCGGCGCGCCGTAGGCGGTCGACGCACCGGAAAAAATCTTTGACTTGGTCTTGAGCTGGGCGTGAATCTCCAGCCCGATGACAGGTTCCCATTCCATAATCGTTTCCATGAAAGTTAAACATTGGGGGCCGAAATCGGTTTGATACATCCCGGCTCATACAAATGCTTGCGGCATCCTCCGGTGCCAGTCGGTCACCTGCTGGTAGCAGTGAGCGACATTGAGCAATCGCGCCTCGTCGAAATAACCGCCGATCAACTGCATCCCCACCGGTTTGCCGTCGATGAACCCCACCGGAACCGACATCCCCGGCAGACCCGCCAGATTGACGGCAATGGTATAGATATCCGACAGATACATGGACAGGGGATCGCCGGTCTTCTCGCCGATTTCAAACGCCGGGGTCGGCGTGGTGGGGCCAAGGATCACGTCCACCTCCTCGAAGGCGCGTTTGAAATCGTCGGCGATCAGTCTCCTGACCTTCTGGGCCTTGAGGTAATAGGCATCGTAGTATCCGGCCGACAAGGCATAGGTGCCGATCAGAATGCGGCGTTTGACCTCGGCGCCGAAGCCTTCGCCCCTAGTCCGCATATAGAGATCCTCCAGATCCTTAGGATTCTCACAACGGTAGCCATAACGCACTCCATCGTAACGGGCCAGGTTGGAAGAGCACTCGGAGGGCGCGATCACATAATAGGCCGGTACCGACAGGCCGATGTTGGGCAGCGACACTTCTGTGAACTCCACCCCCAGTTTCCGATACTCGCTCATGGCCGCATCGAGTAACGCGGCCATCGCCCCATCCAGGTCGGTAAAAAACTCTTTCGGCAGACCGATTTTCATTCCTTCCAGAGAAGCATCCAGGCAGGCACGGTAATCAGGTACCGGCCGATTCACACTGGTGGAATCACGCTCGTCGAAACCAGCCATGACCCGTAACAGTAGGGCACAGTCCTCGGCGCTTCGGGCCATGGGGCCACCCTGGTCCAGACTGGAGGCGAAGGCAATCATGCCCCAGCGCGAGACCCTGCCATAGGTGGGCTTGAGACCGGTGATTCCGCAGAACGCCGCCGGTTGGCGGATCGAGCCACCGGTATCGGTGCCGGTGGCCGCAGGGGTCAGACCCGCCGCCACGGCCGCCGCCGAGCCGCCGGATGAACCGCCGGGGACACACTTCAGACTCCAGGGATTGTTGACCGGCCCGTAGAAGCTGGTTTCATTGGAGGATCCCATAGCGAACTCGTCCATATTGAGCTTGCCCAGCAGGGGCATGCCCGCCTCCCGGAATCTGGAAACCACCGTCGCATCATAGGGCGCGGCAAAGTTGTCGAGCATCCTGGAACCGCAGGAGGTATTGACGTCCTGGGTACAAAAGATGTCTTTCTGGCCAATGGGAACACCAGTAAACACAGCGCCCTCCCCTTTGGCCAATCGGCCATCGGCGATATCGGCGTCGGCCAGGGCACGGTCCCGGCATAGAGTAATGAATGCATTCAGGGTGCCGTTGTGCTGATCGATTCGGTTCAGAAAATGCTGAACCAATTCCCGGCTGGAGAATTCACGGGCCTGTAACCCGGCAGCCAGTTCGGCAAGAGTCTTAGTATGCATGACGATCCTTAGGAATTGGGTTGATGGGAACCTTGAAAAACTATTCGATCACCTGGGGAACCAGATACAGCCCTGCTTCCACTGCGGGAGCAGTCGCCTGAAAACGTTCCCGCTGATTCTCCTCAGTCACCTCGTCCGGGCGCAGACGTTGTGGCAGATTGAGAGGATGGGCCATGGGTTCCACCCCGCTGGTGTCCATGGCATTCATCTGAGCGACGAAATCCAGGATGCCGGACAAATCCTGGGCATAGCTGCCGGCATCCTTTTCGTCTATCCTTATACGTGCGAGGGTGGCAATTTTTAACACTTCATCGACGGTCAAAGACATCGTTTACTCCCTTTCACTTTTTACAAAAGTTTTGCGAACATTTTGCACAAATTCATATCATAATTCATTGCTTGCCTGTTTCCCCATCGGATTGTTAAAGTAACTCAATTTCAACCGCCAAAATCCTATGTTCAAACGCCTGCGTGGACTATTCTCCAACGATCTATCCATCGATCTGGGCACTGCCAATACTCTGATTCATATCCCCGGTCAAGGCATCGTCCTCAACGAACCCTCCGTGGTGGCCATCCGTGAGGACCGCCTGCGGGGGAACAAAAGCATCGCCGCCGTCGGCCAGGAAGCCAAACAGATGCTCGGTCGTACCCCCGGCAACATCACCGCGATTCGCCCCCTCAAAGACGGGGTGATAGCAGATTTTACCGTCACTGAAAAGATGCTGCAGTTTTTCATTCACAAAGTGCATGAAAGCAAACTGCTCAAGCCCAGCCCCCGGGTCCTCATATGCGTTCCCTGCGGTTCGACCCAGGTGGAACGGCGGGCAATCAAAGAATCCGCCTTGGGTGCGGGTGCCCGGGAGGTGTATCTGGTGGAAGAGCCGATGGCGGCGGCCGTCGGTGCCAACCTGCCGGTGGATGAGCCCTATGGTTCCATGGTACTCGACATCGGCGGCGGCACTTCGGAAGTGGCGGTCATCTCCCTCAACGGTATCGTCTATTCCGAATCGGTACGCATCGGTGGCGACCGTTTCGACGAGGCCATCATCAACTATGTGCGCCGCAACTACGGCACCCTTATCGGAGAAGCCACAGCGGAAAGGATCAAACAGGATATAGGCAGCGCCTACCCCGCCACCGAAGTCAAGGAGACCGAGGTGCGCGGTCGCAACCTGGCCGAGGGAGTGCCCCGAGGGTTCACCCTGAACAGCAATGAGATCCTGGAGGCCTTGCAGGAACCTTTGGCCGGGATCGTCGGAGCCGTCAGGGTGGCGCTGGAACAGACACCTCCCGATCTGGGTGCCGATGTCGCCGAACGGGGCATTGTGCTGACAGGAGGCGGCGCCCTGCTCAAGGACCTTGATCGTCTGATCTCCGAAGAAACCGGGCTGCCGGTAGTGATTGCCGAAGACCCGATGACCTGCGTCGCCAGGGGTGGCGGGGTCATTCTCGATCTGCTGGACGAAAAAGGGCCGGCTGCATTCTCGCTGGAATAGTTTACCGTCATTTCCAGGGAGGTTTCCCATCAAGCTGATCTTTGCCCATGGCCCTTCTCTCAATGCCCGCCTGGCACTGTGCGTGTTGATCTCAGGGGCGTTGATGACAGCCGATCACCACCACTGCATAGAATGGTTGCACAAAACCCTATCGGTGGCCGTCTATCCTATCCAGTGGCTTGCCGCCGCCCCGGTGGAAGTGAGCAATGCAGTACTGGAGCGCCTCAGAAAACGTACTGAGCTGGTCAGGGAAAACGGCCATCTGCGGCTGGAAGTGGCACAACTGAAACAACGCACCCTCAAATATGAAGCTCTGAGGAAGGAAAACGACCGTCTGCGAGCTTTTCTCGATAATTCGTTCAAATTGGGCGAGCAGATGCTGGTGGCCGAACTGGTCTCGGTCAACATGGTTCCCTATGAGCACTTGGTCCTGATCAACAAAGGCGGTCATTTCGGTGTCCACGTAGGTCAGCCCGTGTTGAGTGTGGACGGTATCGTCGGCCAGGTCGTCAGGGTGTCACCTGCCAATGCGGAAGTCCTGCTGATCACCGATCCCAGTCACGCCATCCCGGTACAGGTCAATCGTAATGGCCTGCGCGCCATCGCCATCGGCAGCGGCCAACTGGATCAGCTGGAGATTCCCAACCTTCCCAACAATGCCGATATCAAGGCAGGAGATCTGCTGGTGACATCAGGACTGGGCGGGGTATTTCCCCAGGGCTATCCCGTAGCAGAGGTCACCAAAGTCAAAACCCGCGCAGGCAGCCGCTTTGCTTTGATCACCGCAAAACCCAGCGCCGCCCTGGATCGGATCAGAGAGGTTCTGATCACCTGGAGTCAGGAATCGGCCCAACCCTTTCTGCCGGCACAGGAAGACACCCCCACTCAACCCGCTAGCAATGAGCACTGATGCCCGGCTCTTTTCAATGATTCTGCTCAGCCTGAGCCTGGCGTTGGTCCTGCGCCTTTTGCCTTTGCCACCCGCAATCGCCTTTCTCAACCCGGACTGGGTAATTCTGGTACTCATGTATTGGTGTCTGACCCAACCTGAACGCTTCAGTGTAGGGTTTGCCTTTCTGACCGGGCTGTGGGTCGATGCCGCCACCGGCCGCCTGCTTGGCCAACATGCGCTGATCTACGCCTTGATTGCCTACGGCTGCGTTCGCTTTCACACCCATCTCCGAGTCTTCCCGCTGCTCCAGCAACTGACTTTCGTCCTGTTCTTTCTGCTTTCTTCCCAGCTGGTGATATTTTTCATCGAGATTCTGCTGGGCAAGCCTCCTCTCTCCTGGGTCTATTGGCTGTCGTCGCTGACAGGAACTTTGGTTTGGCCGATTGTCCTGGCTGTCTGTCGCGCCATGAAATGGCGTCATCCAACACACTACTGACCATGCCCCCTTTCAGGCTCAAAGACGCCGCCCATGAAAACCGGCTGATCCTCAACCGCATCGCTGCAGCCTCTGCCTTCATCATGATGCTGACCGCAGGACTGATTGCACGGCTGGTATTCTTACAGGTTTTCGGGCATGAACATTACGCCATGCTCGCCCATGACAACCGGGTCAAAATTTCCCCTCTGCCTCCGACCCGGGGGTTGATCTATGACCGCAACGGCGCGGTCCTGGCCGAAAACGTCTCGGTCTACAGCCTGGAAATCATACCGGAACAGGTAGACGACTTGGACCGAACTCTTGTGCGTCTGCAAACCATCCTGACCATCGACGAAGATGAGATCGCCGCTTTCAAGAACCTGATGAAACGGCACAAACGCTTCCAAAGTATTCCTCTCAAGTTGCATCTCACCGATGAGGAAGTGGCCCGCTTCGCCGTAAAAAGACCTTTCTTCCATGGGGTCGACATTCACGCCAGACTAGTGCGCCATTACCCGTTTGGAGAGCTGGTCTCACACGTAGTGGGATACGTCGGCAGCATCAATGAAAGAGAATTGAAAAGACTGCCTGTGGCCGAATACCGCGGCACCACCCATGTCGGCAAGGTCGGTATCGAGCATGCTTACGAGAAACTGCTGCATGGTCACACCGGTTATGCCGAAATCGAGACCAATGCCCGGGGACGTGAATTGCGGGTACTCAAGGAAACTCTGCCCATCCCCGGTGCGGATCTGCATCTGAACCTGGACATAGGGTTGCAAAAAATCGCCTACGAAGGACTGGATGAACATAATGGCGCCGTGGTCGCCATCGAACCGACGACAGGCAAGGTCCTGGTCCTGGCGAGCAAGCCCGGGTTCAATCCCAATGATTTCGTCTATGGGATACGCAGCAAGGATTACCAGGCACTGCAAACCTCACCCGACCGTCCCCTGTTCGACCGTACACTGCGAGGGCGCTACCCCCCAGGCTCCACCATCAAACCTTTCATCGGACTGGCAGGACTCGAATATGGAGTGACAGACGCCAAAAAAGAAACCTTCTGCCCAGGCTTCTATCAATTACCAGGCGCCTCCCACCGCTATCGTGACTGGAAAAAGTGGGGCCACGGTCATGTCGATCTCCGCAAAGCTATCGTCCAATCCTGTGACGTGTATTTCTACAACCTCGCCCTGGATCTTGGCATCGATCGCATTCATGACTTCCTGTTTCATTTCGGCTTTGGCCAAAAAACCGGTATCGACATCAGTGGTGAAAAAGTCGGACTGCTACCCTCCCAGGCCTGGAAGCAACGCAATCGGCACCAGCCCTGGTATCCCGGCGAGACCCTGATCACCGGTATCGGTCAGGGATTTCTCCAGGTCACTCCCCTGCAACTGGCCAGGGCGGTGGCCATCCTTGCCAACCGTGGCACCCTCGTCACCCCTCACGTGGCCGCCTACACCGTAGGGGAAGGGGAATCCAAACCGGTGGAAACAGGGGATAGCCACGCTACCATCCGGCTCAATCCCAGAAACCTCAATACGATCATTCAAGCCATGATCTCGGTGGTTCACAGTCCCTACGGCACCGCCCGCCGGATCGGGCAAGGAATCGAATATCACATCGCCGGCAAGACCGGAACGGCTCAGGTGTTCACTGTCAAACAGGAAGAAGAGTACCATGCAGAAAAAGTGACCAAAAAACTGCGAGACCACGCATTGTTCATCGCTTTTGCCCCCGCGGACGCCCCCAGGATCGCCATTGCTGTGATCGCCGAAAACGCGGGTCATGGTGGAACGATTGCAGCGCCCATCGCTCGCCATATCATCGAACGATACCTGGAACACCCATGAGCGTCACCATACCCAATTACCCAACCCGCCCCCGCAGTCTGTGGCAACGCATCCATCTTGACCCCTCGCTGCTCTTCGGTCTGATGTTGCTTGCAGGCATCGGCCTGTTGGTACTTTACAGTGCAGCCGATGCCGACCTGAACTTGGTTTACAAACAGGGCATCCGGTTGGCAATTGCTTTCGGCTTTATGGGCCTGATCGCCCAGATTCACCCACGCACCCTCTACCGCTGGTCCCCCTATTTGTTCGTTGGTGGTATCGCCCTTCTCGTTACCGTCCTGGTATTGGGGGACGTGGGTAAGGGCGCCCAACGTTGGCTCAATCTGGGAATCATTCGCTTCCAACCTTCGGAATTCGTCAAGCTCTTCACCCCCATGATGGTGGCCCGGTTTCTGTCACAAAACCCCTTGCCACCACACCTCAAGACCCTCGCTTTGGCCGGCATCTGGATCCTTCTCCCCACCCTCTTGATCGCCAAACAGCCAGATCTGGGAACCGCACTGTTGGTGGCCAGCGCCGGCTTCGCGGCTGTTTTCTTCGCCGGTATCCCCTGGCGGCTGCTGGGGGGATTGGCAGCGGCAGGGCTGGCTGCTCTGCCAGCCCTGTGGTTTCTGTTGCACGATTACCAACGCGACCGTTTGCTGATGTTCCTGAACCCGGAACAGGATCCCCTTGGCCGCGGTTATCACACCATTCAGGCCAAAATCGCCATTGGTTCCGGCGGACTATGGGGCAAAGGCTGGCTCGAAGGCACCCAGTCGCACCTGGAATTTCTGCCGGAACCCCATACCGATTTCATCTTCGCGGTCTGGGCCGAGGAATTCGGTCTGCTGGGTTGTATTGCCCTGCTGGGCCTCTATATGGCCATCATCGCACGCGGATTCCACATGGCCGTCCAGGCCCAGGATTCCTTCAGCCGTATACTCAGCGCCGCGCTGGCACTGACCTTCTTTGTTTATGTCTTCGTCAACATCGGCATGGTCATCGGCCTGCTGCCTGTGGTCGGGGTTCCCTTGCCGCTGGTCAGTTATGGCGGCACCTCCATGGTCACAGTCATGGCGGGCTTTGGTATCATGATGTCTTTACATACTCACCGTAGACTGGTGCCTTCCTGATGCACACTCTCATCCGTCTCTTCGTGCTGCCGCTGGTAATAGTCAGCAGCCACAGCTTCGCCTTGTCTCTGGAAGAATATCCCCAGACCAAGAGATTCATCCAGCAGATGACGCAAAACCATGGCTTTGAAGCCACTGAACTCACCGACGTCATTGCCGATGCAAAAATCAAACAAAATATTCTCGAAGCTATCCAGAGACCCGCCGAAGCCAAACCCTGGCACCAGTACCGCAAGATCTTCCTGACCAAGCAACGGATTAACGGGGGGGCCGAGTTCTGGCAGCGACACCGCAAGATTCTGGACCAGGTCCAGGAGACTTATGGCGTGCCCCCCGAGATCATCGTCGCCATTCTCGGCGTGGAAACCCTGTATGGCACCCGCACAGGCTCCTTCCGGGTACTGGATGCTCTCGCCACCCTGGCTTTCGCCTATCCCAGACGCGCTGATTTCTTCCGCGGTGAGCTGGAACAGTTTCTCCTGCTCAGCCGCGAAGAGAAACTGGATCCCCGCCAACCGCAGGGCTCCTATGCCGGTGCGATGGGATGGCCTCAGTTCATGCCTTCGAGCTATCGTCACTACGCCGCCGATTTCGATGGCGACGGGAAACGCGACATCTGGCACAATCCCGGCGACGTGATCGCCAGCGTTGCCAACTATTTCTCCCTTCACGGCTGGCAGAAAAACCAGCCCATCGCCGCCCGCCTGCCTGAATCCGCAATCTCCTTGGCCGACAAAGCGATGCAAGCCAAATATACCCTTGGTGAACTGAAAAGCCAGGGGCTCACTGCACTCGCTGAAGAGTCTGATGAATCTCTCAAGGCCAATGTCCTCACCCTGAAAGGACAAGACCAGCAGGAAGCCTGGCTCGGCTATACCAATTTTTATGTCATCACCCGGTATAATCACAGTCCTTTATACGCCATGGCGGTGTATCAACTGAGCGAGGAAATCAGGAAACGCATGGACAGAAAGATGGCAACAAAATGACACGCTGGGATTTTGCTGCCTGCCTGCATTTGGCAAAGGCGCTTCCAAGTTCCCCTTTTTGGCTGGTGATTTCGTTGTTCGCACTGATCAGTACGGGTTGCAGTCTCAAGTCAGGCGATGGTCCTCCCGACCAACCCATCGATGTCAGCGCCATCCCTGATGCGGTACCGAAGTTCGAACCACGCAGCCGCGCTGCCAACCCCGATTCATACGAAGTGCGGGGCAAACGTTATCACGTAATGCCATCAAGCCGCGGCTATGTGGCAAGGGGACTCGCCTCCTGGTATGGCAAGAAGTTCCATGGTCAGCCCACCGCCAGTGGTGAGGTCTATGATATGTACGCCATGACTGCCGCCCACAAGACGCTGCCGATCCCTTGTTACGTCCAGGTCACCAACCTGAACAACGGCCGCACCGTGGTGGTCAAAGTGAACGACCGGGGGCCCTTCCACGCCGGCAGGCTCATCGATCTTTCCTACGCTGCCGCGGTCAGACTGGGTGTGGACAAGACCGGGACTGCCCCAGTGGAGATCAGAGCGATTGAGACTGACAGCCAAACCCTGTCGACCAAGGAAATCTTTCTGCAGTTGGGTGCATTCGGCGATCTTCAAAACGCCAAACAACTTCTGGCGCGATTGAACGAGTCACGACTGCCCAAACCCATCCTTCAGTCTACTCAGCAGGACGGGCATCCCATCTTCCGGGTCCGAATCGGTCCTCTCGATTCCCAGACCCAGCTGGACAATGTGAGTAGACAACTGCGTGAATTTGGCATCAACCCCACCGTGGTTTACAACAATTAAATCTATGACTATGAAATCCATCAAACGCTTTCTCTTCTGGTTTTGTATCCTGTCCCTTGGTTTGAGCGCCCTGCCCTCTCTGGCAGTCACCCCACCCGCGCCGCAACTGGCGGCCAAGAGCTATATCCTGATGGATTTTCACAGCGGCAAGGCCCTGGCCGATCACAACGCCGATCAGCGGATGCCGCCAGCCAGCCTGACCAAGATCATGACGGTCTACTCTGTGTTTCACGAAATCGCACGCGGTAATCTGACGCTGGAAGATCAGGTAACGGTCAGCAAGAAGGCATGGCGCGCTCCCGGCTCGCGGATGTTCATAGAAGTGGACAAAAAGGTCTCGGTGGAAAACCTTCTCAAAGGCGTCATCATCCAGTCGGGAAACGATGCCAGCATTGCCCTGGCTGAACACATCGCCGGTGACGAGCGCACCTTTGCCGAACTGATGAATCAGCACGCCCACCGTTTGGGGATGAACAACACCCATTTCGTCAACAGTACCGGTTTACCGGACCCCGAGCACTACACCACCGCTCATGACCTGGCACTGTTGACCCAGGCACTGATCGCCGAGTTTCCCGAATACTATGCCTGGTTCAAAATCAAGGAATTCACTTATAACGGCATCACTCAGCACAACCGCAACCGCCTGTTGTGGCGCGATCCCACCGTCGACGGGGTCAAGACCGGCCATACCGATGAGGCGGGTTACTGTCTGGTCGCCTCCGCCCAGCGAGACCAGATGCGGCTGATCTCCACCGTAATGGGCACCGACAGTGACAACGCCCGCGCCAGCGCGTCCCAGGCCTTACTCAATTACGGCTTTCGCTTCTACACCACCCGCAAGATCAACGACAACGGCAAGCCACTGCAGGAAGTCCGGATCTACAAAGGGGCGGTGGAGACGTTACCGGTGGGGGTCACCAAACCGGTCTACGTCACTGTCCCCAAGGAACTGGAGGACAAACTCTCCACCCGCATCAACATCGATCCCTGGATTACCGCCCCTGTCAGCAAGAACCAGGAGTTGGGTACTTTGAGCGTATTGCTGGCCAGGAAACACATTCTGCAGCAACCTGTCGTTGCACTCGAGGATGTGCCGACCGGTGGGCTGGTACGCCGGGTGATTGATGAAGGTTGGTTACTGATCGAACAATGGAGAAACAAACCCGATGAATGAGCCCATTGCGTACCTCAACGGAAGTTACCTGCCATTGAGCCAGGCCCGGGTATCGGTACTGGATCGGGGTTTCCTTTTCGGTGACGGCGTCTACGAAGTCATTCCCGCCTATGGTGGCAAGCCCTTCCAACTGGCCCGGCATCTGGAGCGGCTTGAGAACAGCCTGCGGGCAATCCGCATGGAGCCGCCCCTCAATAACGAACAGTGGGCATCCATTCTCAGCGAGATCCTCCAGGGAGAAAACGACCAGGCGGTGTATCTGCAGGTCACCCGGGGTACCGCGGAAAAACGTGCCCATGCCTTTCCCACCGACACCCAACCCACGGTACTGGCTTGGGCCACTCCCATCGACAACAGCCCCCCTCAACCGGCCAAAGTCATCACCCATCCCGATATACGCTGGCAATGGTGTCATATCAAGGCCATCACTCTGCTAGCCAACGTGCTGCTGCGTCAACAGGCGGTCGATCAGGACTGTCAGGAAGCGATCCTGATCCGCGACGGCCAAGTGACCGAAGGTGCCGCCAGCAACGTGTTCGCCACGATCGATGGGACCCTGGTGACTCCGGCCAAGGGACCACACCTGTTGCCGGGCGTCACCCGTGACCTGATCCTGGAACTGGCTGACGCCAATGGCATTCCTTATCAGGAAAGGCCACTGGCAGCCGAAGAACTGTCGGCCGCCGGTGAAATCTGGCTGACCAGCTCGACCCGTGAACTGGTACCGGTGGTGGAACTGGATCATCATCCTGTCGGCAGCGGCCGACCCGGCCCCATGTGGCAACGGATGTACGAGATCTTTCAGGACTGCAAGCAGTCATTCCGTCAGTTACCGTGAAAGATACCTCGGGGCAGGAGGCAGGGACTTGTTTTCAGGGACGCCGTGAACCCGTCCATGG
>CAYUPV010000031.1:0-17656 GCA_964445885.1 uncultured Methylococcales bacterium | reverse complement strand
CGCGTCCGAGCCTCCAGGGATGGATTCACGGCGTCCCGAAAAGCACTCCCCTGCTTCCTGCCCCCATGGATCTTTCACGGTAACGTTCATGATTCGCCTGCCATCACCCCAGCAGATGAAAGATTGTTGGGTTTCGCTTCGCTCTACCCAACCTACCCTGATTCCTTGAAAAGGATCTTTCACGGTAATGTAAGGCCGAATCATCCGGATTCAATGGCTTTCGTACTCTTCCAAGGCAGCGTGGGCAGCCGTGACGTCTTCATCCGCGACCCATAACTGAACCGTCCCGCTGACCGGCAGTTCACCGATGCCTCCTTGGAGGTAAAAACCACTGACATAGACGCTGATGCCGCGCTGTTCCAGGTATCCTTTGAGAATATGAGCCTCCAAGATGTCCTTGGCAGTATAGATGGGCTGCATGTTATCTGTCGGGAAATGATGAGAAGGTTAAAATACCATCCATGGCAGAAATCAAGCAAAGAAGATTGGTGTGAAAGTTTATTTGGTCGGTGGTGCAGTACGCGACAGGCTCTTGGGTTTGCCGGTCACGGAGCGTGATTGGGTGGTGGTGGGAGAAACCCCGGAAAATATGGAGAAGCTTGGTTTTAAACGGGTAGGAAAGGATTTTCCGGTATTTCTTCATCCTCAGACCCATGAAGAATACGCATTGGTCCGGACTGAACGTAAGGTGGCTCCAGGTCATCGCGGTTTTATGGTCCAGGCTTCCCCGGATGTCACCCTGGACGAGGACCTCAAACGCCGTGATCTGACCATCAATGCCATGGCCATGGACGAGAAGGGCCGTCTGATCGACCCTTACGGTGGGCGAGAGGATCTGGAAAAAAGACTGCTTCGTCATGTGTCGCCTGCTTTTGCTGAGGATCCCCTGCGTGTCCTGCGGGTGGCGCGATTTGCCGCTCGTTATGCTCACCTTGGTTTCAGGGTCGCTGAGGCAACCATGAGTTTGATGCGACAGATGGTGGATGCCGGTGAGGTGGACGCACTCACCCCTGAGCGGGTTTGGCAGGAACTGATCAAGGCGCTGGGAGAACATGCGCCGGCGGAATTTTTCAAAGTGTTGCGCGCTTGTGGCGCCAATGCCCGTCTGTTTCCGGAAATCGAGGGACTGTTCGGTGTTCCTCAACCGGAAAGATGGCACCCTGAAATCGATACCGGGATCCATACCTTGATGGTGTTGACCCAGGCGGCCAGATTGACCACTGATACCGTGGTGCGCTTCGCTGCCTTGACCCATGATCTGGGCAAGGCCCTGACTCCACCGGAAATATGGCCCGGCCATCGGGGGCATGAATCACGAGGATTGAAGCCTTTGAGCGATTTGTGTCAACGCTTGAAGGCACCCAAAATATATCATCGCCTGGCTGAGAAAGTAATGCTGTATCACGGACATTGTCACCGGGTATTGGAACTGAGACCAGCCACCATCGTGGAAGTCTTATATGCCCTCGATGTGCTTCATGAAGACAGAGATTTCGACCCTTTTCTGTTGGCCTGCATGGCGGATTTCCGGGGCCGCAAGGGATGGGAGAAAAAAGCCTATCCACAGCTTGATTGGTGGCGTTCCTTGCGCAAGGCAGCGTTGGCAGTGCAAGCAGGGCCATTGATGGCCGCAGGGCTCGAGGGGAAGAAACTGGGGGCGGAACTCAGGCGGGCAAGAATCCGGGCGATCGCAGCAGAAAAGGAACGGCTGCTCAATCTCGAACGAGCTGTCAAGGGCCTGAAATCAAGGCGCTGAGTTCCCGTTCCAGCAGTTGGGAATCTCCTGAATTCAATTCGATCATACGTTTCAACAGCGAAAGGCTGGACAAATCGATTTGCAGGCACTTAAAGCCCTGCTTGTGACCGCGGTGATACACTGGAAAGATTTGCATCTCTATGAGGGTACTGGTGGCCAGGGAGACCTGCAAAGTGCAGGGAGATTCCTCCGATTCGATGCATCTTGGCAGCCGAAGCAGACAACCACGCAACGACAAATCGATGACTTCACAGGAAAGGCGGTGGCCGTGACGATCGATGAGTATGGCTGGGGTCTGATACAAGATCCGTTGAAATTGGCGTTTCTCGACCCACTTGTCAGACATAGAACAATAATTTGCTGTGGTCGATCTCCAGGCGGTCACCGTGGTTGAGCTGTATGGTCTGATCGCCGATCGGCTTGCCATTCACCTTGATCTGATGGCCGCCGTTCAGACTGGACAGGAAAAAACCGTTTTGCCGCATCGAGATGATTGCGATACTGCCTCCGGGATTGCCCAGGCGGGTCATCGGGTGTTTGATGGGAATCAAGCGCCCGATATTTTTACCATTGAGGATCTGCAGCCCAGCTTCCAGAGCGGTATCCAGATACTCAGGGGAAGGTTCAGGTTCGGGGTTTTCGGAACGCCATTCTTCGGCAGTAAAGTGGATGGTGTGTTTACCCAGGGAGATTTCGTCTCCATGCGCAAGCTGATGGTGCTCGATCACCTTGCCGTTGATCCTGACAGGGAACTGGTCGTCTTCCCGAATCAGTCGGGGACCTTCTGGATGATCGAAATCGATGATGATGTGCTTCGGAGCGATGGCAAGACTGTCGACGCATATGGTATTGTCTGGATCTCTTCCGATGGTGATGATTCCGGAATCAAAACGGTGAATCTGCAGTGTATTGCCCCGAAAAGTCAGAGTCAGTTTTGCCATAGGCGCATCGGCTCCTACTGAGTAATCCGTGATTTCATTTCATAAAGTATAGACCAGCTCAAGCTTGGCCATCTTGCGTGGCCAGATGGCCCTTGCCAACGTAGACAGGTTGCCTGTCTGTGTCATGCTAATGTTCAGGGTGGACTCGGACCT
Source organism: uncultured Methylococcales bacterium (assembly GCA_964445885.1). Lineage (GTDB taxonomy): Bacteria > Pseudomonadota > Gammaproteobacteria > Methylococcales > Methylothermaceae > Methylohalobius. The sequence goes on along the minus strand of CAYUPV010000031.1, from coordinate 14,806 downwards.
TACCGACCATGTTGCCTTCCATTTCTATGATTTCCACCTGGAATCCATTGAGTTTCAAGCCGGTTCCAGTGCTTGGGATGGTTTCCAGGTGCTCCATGATCAAACCATTGAGAGTCTTGGGGCCATCGGTGGGCAGATCCCAATGGGTGACGCGATTGAGATCGCGGATGGAGATGCTGGCGTCAATGATATAACTACCGTCTTCCTGCTTTTGGACCTGGCCTGGTCCTGCGGCCAATTCTCCCACCAGTTCCTGGATGATATCGGTCAGAGTCACCATTCCCAAGACATCGCCGTATTCATCCACCACCAGGGCGAAATGTTTGTTCTTCTGTTTGAAGTCCACCAGCAATTGATGCAGTGGGGTGTTTTCGGGAACGAAGAAAATATCGTCCAGATTTTGGTGCAGGGTTTCCTTGGTAAATGAGTCGGCTGGAATCTTGGGTAACAATTTGCGGATATGGAGTATCCCGATGACGTTATCGATGCTTTTCTTGAATACTGGCAGGCGGGTGTGTTTGCTGGTTTTAATTTGTTCAACGATATTCTCGATGGGGTCATCCAGGTCGAGGCCGCAAATCTCCTGCCTTGGCACCATCACGTCCTCGACCGTAGCGCTCTCCAGATCAAGAATCGTCAATAACATACTGTGATAGCGTTCGGGCAGCCGGGCGCCCGCTTCGGCCACGACGGTGCGAAGTTCTTCGGCTGACAGTAATGTCCCAGGCATCTTCTTGAGGCGTATACCGAATAGACGCAGTAACAGGTTGGCAAACAGATTGACCAGCCAGACCAGGGGATAAAGTATTCGTAACAGGGGCAGTAGCAGCCATACTGCAAAGAAGGCCACCCCTTCTGGATGCGTCGCGGCCAGCGTCTTGGGGGCGACCTCGGCAAAAATGAGTATTACCAGAGTCAAAGCGCCTGCGGCAATGGCGATACCCGCTTCGCCATACAGGCGAAGCGCAATAACGGTTGCCAGAGAAGAAGCAAGGATATTGACAAAGTTGTTTCCCAAAAGGATCAGGCCAATGAGCCTGTCGGGGCGTTCCAGCAGCTTCTGGGCCAGAATGGCGCTGGAATGTTTCTTTTTTACCAGATGTTGAAGCCGGTATCGATTGAGAGCCATCAACGCGGTTTCCGATCCGGAAAAGAATGCCGATAGCAGGACCAGAACGCCCAAGGCGCCAAACATTAGACTTAACGGAATTTCATTCAAAGGGGCCAGTGCTCCTTCAGTTGGCGATAAATGGCTTTCTAAGCCCTGATAGGGACGATGTCAAGTGATGAACGCAAAAACGATGCGCTTATCTGTCAGATCTGTGATGGACAAGGAGTGGCATTGACTGTCTTACCCTGAAATTAGTCACTGGCCATGATTCATGACCGGGTAATTATAGTCAGACAGTGGATCAATTGGGATGAAACTGTCCTTTTGAGCCGATCCTTGACAGCATGAATGCGACAATTTTTTGACTTCCTAAGGGGGCGGTGGTTAACTTTCACCGGATTGATACATAGGGGTGCCGCTTTCATGGAGATGCAGTCGCTTCTGCTGGTAGCTTCGGACGAAGGGGATCTTCGCCAAATCCAGGCTATCCTGGAATTTAGTGAATATCCTGTGGTGGCTATCACGCCGGAGGACCTCGAGCAGACTTTGCAGCAGGGTAGTGGTTTTGGAACTGCCGTCGTCTTGGAAGGCGGGAGACTGGCTCAGACGCTACGAACGCTTCGCCAGGTGGAGGCGTCCATTCCCATCCTCTTGCTACGCCATCGAGAGAATAAAGGGCCGCTGCCCACTTCTGTGGAAAGCGAGATCTCAGCCACGCTGGATTGGCCAACCACCTATCTTTTGTTGACTGAGTTATTACAGCGTCTGCTGCGAGAGCGAGGCAAACGCAAAGGTCGGCGTTCTCTGGAACTGTTCCGTAGCCTGACCGGCGAGAGTCCTGCCATTCAACGGACTCGCAAGCTGATCGAACAGGTGGCTGACACCGAAGTGACCGTGTTGATTCTGGGAGAGTCCGGGACAGGTAAGGAAGTGGTCGCCCGTAACCTGCATTATCGATCTTCACGGCGCAATAAACCCTTTGTGCCTGTCAATTGTGGCGCCATTCCCGGCGAGTTGTTGGAAAGCGAGCTGTTTGGTCACGAGAAAGGGGCCTTTACCGGGGCCTTGAGTGCGCGTCAGGGGCGTTTCGAGATGGCTGAGGGCGGTACGCTGTTCCTGGATGAGATTGGCGATATGCCCTTGGCCATGCAGGTCAAATTGCTGCGGGTGCTTCAGGAGCGTTCCTTTGAACGGGTGGGGAGTAATCGAACCATCCATTGTGATGTGCGTGTGATTGCCGCCACTCATCGTCAGCTGGAGGAAGAGATCGAAGCGGGGCGGTTTCGTGAAGACCTCTATTACCGGCTCAATGTGTTTCCTATCGATGTACCCGCCCTGCGTGAGCGGGGTGAGGATATCCCGGCTTTGGTGGCCGACCTGATTTCCAGGATAGAAAATGAGAAGCGCGGCTCGGTCCGACTCACCGCAGCTGCGCTGGAAGTATTGAAACACTATGACTGGCCTGGCAATGTTCGGGAATTGGCCAACCTCATAGAACGACTGGCTGTGTTATACCCTTACGGTGTGGTGGATGCCGCTGATCTGCCGGAGAAAATACTCCATCGGTTGGCAGATCTAAACGTATCCCCGTCTTTGCCTGAGTCGATTTCACCGGCGATGACTGCTGTGACCCTGCCCCATCAGGGGTCCGGATTGCCAGAGGAGGGGCTGGACCTCAAGGAACACTTGAGTAGTCTCGAAAAGGCTTTGATACGCCAAGCCCTCGATGAATCCAAAGGGGTGGTTGCCCATGCAGCCAAACGCCTGAAAATACGTCGTACCACCCTGGTGGAAAAGCTGCGTAAGTATGGATTGCGAGCCGACGATACGGCAGATTCTTGACGCAAGAATAGCAATGCTTTGATTTTTCAATAAATAAATTCTGGCATCACTCTTGCTATAGGTTCATCAGGACAATGGATGAACACTCGGCGGGCAAGCAGTGATCGACATACATTCTCTCGACAGCCCTGAAAAACTCAAACAGGCATTTGATGTCTTCAACCATCTCTCCCAATCCCTGGAAGGTTCCTATCGAGAGCTGGAGAATCAGGTTGCACGTCTCAATGAGGAACTGGCCGCTGCTCGCAGCGAACGCCTCAAAACCCTGATCGAAAAGGAACAGCTGGCAAACAAACTTCAACGTTTGCTTGAAGCCCTGCCGGGTGGGGTGGTGGTGATCGATGGTGAGGGCAGGGTCATCGAATGTAACCCGGTCGCAGTGTCTCTGCTGGGAGAACCACTGCTGGGGGAATGCTGGTCCGATATCCTCGAGCGGAGTTTCGCGCCCGATTGTGACAACCCCCATGAACGCCGTTTGAAAAATGGCAGGACCGTCAGTATCTCGGTGCGATCGATGGGGGAAGAGCCCGGCCAGATCCTGCTGTTGGCCGACGTCAGTGAAATGCGCGCCTTGCAGGATCTGGTCGATCAGCACAAACGCCTCTCGGCCATGGGTGAGATGGTGGCCAGCATGGCTCATCAGGTTCGGACTCCTCTCTCGGCCGCTATTCTGTATGCTTCCCAACTGGGAAGAGGGCAATTGGATGAGGGGCAACGTCGCCGCTTCTCTGGCCGAATACTTGAGCGCCTCCATCATCTGGAGCGCCAGGTCAACGACATGCTGGTGTTTGCCCGCGAAGGACGGTTCGTCACGGACCGGATCTTCGTCCAGGAATTTCTAGAACGATTACAGAATGCGGCCGAGCCCCATTTTGCGGCCACTGAGATTGACCTCATGTTTCTGAATCAATGTGGAAACGGTCAATTCCAAGGGAATTCCGAGGCTCTTGTGGGGGCCTTCCTGAATCTGATGACCAATGCCCTGGAAGCGATGCATGGTCGTGGCCGACTGGCGGTTCAGGCCAGCCAGGACGGTGCCATGCTCTGCCTGAGCGTGATCGACAGCGGACCAGGTATCGATCCCGAACTGCAGCAAAGGATATTTGAACCCTTCTTTACCACCCGGCCCAACGGGACCGGCCTGGGCCTGGCTGTGGTGGACAGCATCGCCAAGGCCCATAGTGGCTATGTACAGTGTACCAGTCAGCCCGGATACGGCACCCGATTCGATCTCTATCTCCCATTGACAGTTGCAGATTCGCCGCTTCCCGGAGGCTGTCATGACAGGCGTCAGGCCGGGGAAAAAATCGAGTTCGAAGAGGTGGTTGAATGACTGAAACGGATATCCTGATCGTGGAAGACGATCATGCCCTCAGAGAGGCCCTGAAGGAGATTCTGGAACTGGCAGGTTGGCAGGTCGGATGTGCCGCCGATGGTGTGGATGCGCTGGTCTGGCTGGAGCACCATCGTGCGCGACTGGTCATCAGTGACGTGAAGATGGCGCGTATGGATGGGCGGGCCCTGCTGGAAAACATCAAGCGTTGCTGGTCGGATCTTCCGGTATTGTTGATGACCGCCTACGGCACCATCGAACAGGCGGTGGAGGTGATTCGTGCCGGAGCCTGTGATTACCTGGTCAAGCCCTTCGAGGCCGATGTCCTGGTGGAACAGGTCAGGCGATCCCTGGCCCTGGCTACCCATGTCCATCAGGACGCAGTGACAGCACCGTCGATGCTCAGGGTCTACGACCTTGCACAAAAGGTAGCCTCGAGCGATGCCAGCGTGTTGATCCTGGGCGAATCGGGATGTGGCAAGGAAGTGATCGCCAGATACATTCACAGCCAGTCCCCACGAAAACAGGGGCCCTTCGTGGCGATCAATTGTGCCGCCATTCCAGAGCAAATGCTGGAGGCCGAACTGTTTGGTTATGAAAAGGGCGCCTTTACCGGCGCCAGTCAGAGCACTCCGGGCAAATTCGAAATGGCCCAAGGGGGGACTCTGCTTCTGGATGAAATTTCAGAGATGGATACTTCCTTGCAGGCCAAGTTGCTGAGGGTGCTTCAGGAGCGGGAAGTGGAGCGCCTGGGTGGCCGCAAGACACTGAAGCTGGATGTCAGAATACTGGCGACCTCCAACCGCAACCTCAGGGGCGAGGTGGCTAAGGGGAGTTTCCGTGAGGATCTTTTCTATCGCATCAATGTTTTTCCTCTCATTCTGCCACCCCTGCGTGAGCGGGTGGAAGATATTCCAGCATTGGCGCAAGTGTTGCTCAAGCGGCATGGTGGTGGCAAGAAACTGCCGCAACTGTCTGCCGAGGCGGTGCAAAAATTGCGGGAATATCCCTGGCCGGGCAATGTGCGGGAATTGGAGAATGTCATTCAGCGTTCCCTGATTTTATGCCAGGGTGACAGGATCCGACCTGTGGATCTGATTTTCGATGATACGGTCACCACCGGGACCGAACAGGTGATCGAACTTCCCGCCCGTGCTCCTGCCAAGCTGGACGAAGGACTGAGATCCGTGGAAGAGCAGATCATTTTGCAGACCCTGAGGGAAGAAAACGGTAGCCGTTCCTCCACTGCCAGGCGGTTGGGAATCAGCCCCCGGACATTGCGTTACAAACTGGCAAAAATGAGGGAGGCGGGGATTGCCTTGCCTTGCTGATGAAAGTGGTACGGATCCTGCTTACCTGAAAATGGAAGAGCAAGAAATGCCGCCTGAGAAAATCTTGTTGGCGGCCAACGGAAACGGAAACTTATTGGGTGCAATAGCATTAATGCTGCGCTACCAGAGGGCAGCATAGATCAGGTGCAAAACGCTTCACCTTTGCATCCTTTGAAACAGAACGGCCATAGCCAAACAACTTTCACGGTAACGCTCATGAAATCTTTTTTCACCCAAGAGCATGAAAGTCAGAAGCAGGAGGCAGGGACTTGTTTAAAGGGCGTCCCCGGCCCGGACGGCTGGGGTCCGAGCCCCCATGGACGGGGTTCACGGCGTCCCTGAAAACAAGTCCCCGCCTCCTGCCCCGAGGTATCTTTCACGGTAACGTTCATGATGCACCTGCCAACCCCCCGGCAGTTGAAAGATTGTTGGGTTTCGCTTCGCTCAACCCAACCTATCCTGATTCCCTGGAGGATCTTTCATGGTAACTAAAGGCAAGAATCGATGACTCAAATGGATGTCAATGAAGTCCTGGCCCAAATGCGGGTTTTGCGTGATCAAGCCGCGCAAAGGAAACCCCAGACGGAAGCCCCCGAAACTGATTTCGCCGACCTGCTGAAAAACTCTATCGATACCGTCAACGATACGCAACAGCAGGCCGGCAGTCTCGCCAAGGCATTCGAGAGTGGTGAGACGGAGGTTCCACTCGCAGAAGTCATGGTATCCCTGCAGAAGGCCAGTGTGTCCTTCCAGGCCATGGTGCAGGTGCGCAACAAACTGGTGGAGGCTTATAAGGACATCATGAACATGCAGATGTAACCCGACCCATCTAACAAACAGGACAATCACGCAAATTCCATGGAACTGGCACAAACAAACAATACCGGTGATTCCGGGGCAAAGTCGGACCAGGCGATGACCACCGCCGCGGGTCACGAGTTGGTGCCGTCAGGCGCGACGCAGGCCACCGCAATCAGCCCACTCCTGCAAACCTGGAAAGCAATGAACTGGGGGCGAAGGGTAGGTTTGATGGCCCTGCTGGCAATGATCGTTGCAACATCGATCGCCGTTTTGTTATGGGCCGGGACACCAGAATACAAACCCTTGTTTATCGACCTGAACGATACCCAGGCCGGAGAAATTCTCGAGGCACTGGACCGCATGCAGGCCAATTACAAGATCGATCGGCGCCGTGGCAGCATTTTGGTGCCGGTTGAAGAAGTGCACGAGTTGCGCTTGCGCCTGGCAGCCCAAGGCCTGCCTCACAAAGATGAGAGCGGTTACGAGATCCTGGAGAAAGATCCTGGTTTCGGAACCAGCCGGGCCATGGAAAAAGCCCGTTTCCAGCATGCTTTGGAAGGGGAGATCGCCCGTTCCATCATGACCCTTCAAGGTGTCAAGGCCGCACGGGTACATTTGGCGTTGCCCAAACAGTCGGTGTTTGTGCGACAACGTAAACCACCAGGCGCCTCGGTATTGTTGCAGTTGATACCTGGTCACAACGTCGATCGTCAGCAGGTGCGGGCCATCATGCACCTGGTTTCCTCAAGTGTCCCCCGTTTGGAACCGGAGCGGGTGACGGTGGTGGATCAGTATGGTCATCTGCTCAGTTCCCATCAGCAGGAAAAAGATGAACTCTCGTTGACCGATAAGCAGTTCGAGTATAAGAAAAGAGTCGAGGACCATCTGGCAGGGCGTATCGAAACCTTGTTGATTCCCATGGTGGGCCGGGATGCCATCAAGGCTCAGGTTTCCGCGGACATCGATTTCAACAGGGTCGAACGGACCGAGGAACTGTACAACCCCGATCTGCCCGCGCTTCGCAGCGAACAGCAGGAAGAAAGGACGGGTAAGAGCGGTATGGCCCAGGGAGTGCCGGGGGCTCTGACCAATCAGCCGCCTGCCGCTGGGACCTCCCCGGAAGTAGTCAATCAGGCAGGCGCCAATGAAGCGGGCAATTCCATTGAGACCCAGAAGAAACTGGTGCGCAACTATGAATTGGACCACACCATCAATCACATTCGCCAGGCCAGCGGTGAGATCCGTCGCTTGACCATCGCGGTGGCGGTGGACAATATCCGTGTGCCGCAGCAGGATGGCACGGTGATCAGCCGCCCTTATACTCAGGAAGAACTCAACAGTATGACCGCCCTGGTCAGGCAGGCGGTGGGTTTCGACGCCAGCCGCGGTGACCAGGTGACGTTGACCAATGTGGCATTCCATGGAGATGAAGAGATCTTGATGCCTCCGGTGCCAGTGTGGCAACAACCCTGGGTATGGTCCTTGGGCAAGCAACTGGCAGCATTATTGATCGTCCTGATTCTGATTTTTGCGGTGTTGCGTCCATTGATGCGGAGCTTGTCACCTCCACCCAAGCAGGAATCGGCTGCCGATGAGGTCAGGGAACAGGGAGAAGACGCACAGATTAAAAGCAATGAGAGAGGAAGTGGAGAACCATTGTCACTGGAACAGGAGAGCGAGGAATTGTTATTGCTGGAGGGACCGCAGGGTTATGAGAAGCGTTTGGGGTTCGTGCGTCGCCTGATTGACGAGGAGCCGGACCGGGTAGTTCAAGTGATCAAAAACTGGGTCGAAGAAGATGCCGCAGGCTGACGAATTGGACGGAATCGATAGGGCTGGCTTGCTACTGTTGGCACTGGGTAAGCAATCCGCGGCCCAAGTGCTCAAGTATCTGGAACCCAAGGAGGTGCAGATGTTGGGCATGGCCATGGCCAATCTGCAGAACATCCGCGGAGAAATGGTGGGTCAGGTGGTGGAGACCTTTCTTGAGCATATCCGTGATCAGACCGCCCTTGGGTTGCGATCGGACGATTATATCCGTGGGGTCCTGACCGAGGCGTTGGGTGAGGACAAGGCAGGGTCCGTGATCGACCGTATCCTGCTGAGCCGTAACAGCCGGGGAATCGAACAGCTCAAATGGATGGAGCCGCGGGCGATTGCCGAACTGGTCCGGCTCGAACATCCCCAGATCGTGGCGATCATCCTGTCCATGCTCGATCCAGCCCAGGCCTCGGCGGTGTTGGGGTATTTGCCGGAAAACATGCGTCCCGACATCGTGATGCGAATCGCTTCCCTTGAAGCGGTACAGCCGGATGCCTTGAAGGAACTGGATCTCATTATGGAAAAGCAGCTGTCGGGTAAGACTGTCAAATCCTCGTCAGTGGGGGGTGTCGCCAAGGCAGCTGAAATCCTCAATATGGTAGAAAGCAGTGTCGAGGTGGGTGTCATGGAGATGCTGGAAGAAAAAGCGCCGGATCTGGCGGTGCAGATTCAGGATAAGATGTTCGTTTTCGACGATCTGGCCAGTCTCGACGACCGCAGTATCCAGACCCTGCTCAGGGATGTCTCCACTGACAGTCTGTTGTTGGCCCTCCGGGGCGCCGATGAAGCCCTCAAGGAGAAAATCTTTGCCAATATGTCGCGGCGGGCTGCGGAAATGTTACGTGATGATCTCGAGGCTGCGCCACCGGCCAAGCTCAGCGAGGTGGAGGCGGCACAGAAAGATATCCTGCAGATTTCCAGGAGACTGGCAGATGCCGGTGAAATAACCTTGGGCGGAGGTGGTGATGAGCTCATCTGATCAGGGGTTCTCACCCGAGGAAGTCCAGGACGCTTCTCCCTGGCAATGGCCTGAGGTGAAACCTGAGGACTCCTTTGCCAATGCCCTGCAGCAGGATCTCCATGAGGAAGTCATGGAGCCGATGGAGGTGGAGTCAGAAGCGCCTCCTGTACTGACTGCCGAGGAGTTGCAAAAAATGCAGGGGCAGGCCTTCGAGGAGGCCACCCATGAAGGACGGGAACTGGGCTACCGGGAGGGCTTCGACAAGGGTAATCAGGAAGGATACAAAGAAGGTTACGACAAGGGGTTTCAACAGGGATATCGGGAAGGACGCGAACAGGGGGAGAAGGAGGGGCTTGTCGAAGCCAGGCAGTCTCTGGCAACGGAGGCTGGCCATCTGAAACAGATGATGGAGCTGTTGTCCGAGCCGCTTGCGCACCTGGATGAGCAGGTGGAGATGGAATTGGTGACCCTGGCCATGGCGGTGGCAAGGCAACTGGTGCGACGTGAATTGAAGACCGATCCGGGCCAGATAGTGGCGGTGGTGCGGGATGCTTTGACGCTCCTCCCGGTCTCCCAACGCACCGCGACCTTATACATGCATCCTGAGGATGCGGAATTGGTGCGCTCGACTTTGCATCTCGATCAGGTCAGCGTGCCCTGGAAAATCGTGGAAGAACCTTTGATCAGCCGGGGTGGCTGCCGGGTGGAAACCGAAGTATCGCGTATCGATGCCACTGTGGAATCCCGTTTGGCAGCCGTGATCGCCACCGCCTTGGGGGGCGAAAGGAGCGTGGACAGGGAGAGTGAGGAGAGTGAATGATTCAGCCACGGGGTGAACGTTGCAGGGAATGGCGACAGCGACTTGAAAGGTATCGCCACCGCCTGGCCACCCCCACCCCACTGGTGGTGGAAGGCAAGCTGTCCAGAATGGTGGGGTTGACCCTGGAGGCGGTGGGGTGCCAGGCTCCTGTCGGTGGCCGTTGCTGGGTGGAAACCGCCTATCGGGAAAGGATAGAAGCCGAAGTGGTGGGATTTGCCGGCGAACATCTCTATTTGATGCCGGTGGGCGATATTTATGGGTTGGAGCCCAAGTGCCGCGTGATTCCCAGTGGTCAACCCAGTGTGGCCAGGGTCGGCATGGGGTTGCTCGGCCGGGTGCTCGATGGCGCAGGGCGGCCTTTGGATGGCAGGGGCGCGCTGCAATACGAATGCACTCGTCCGCTGCAGGGACGGCCACTGAACCCGTTGTTACGCCAGCCGGTGGCCGAACCTTTGGATGTCGGGGTTCGGGCCATCAATGCCTTACTGACCGTCGGCCGCGGGCAGCGGCTGGGGCTGTTTGCCGGCACCGGTGTGGGAAAGAGTGTGTTGCTGGGGATGATGACGCGATTTACTTCCGCAGAAGTGGTGGTGGTCGGTCTGATCGGCGAGCGGGGGCGGGAAGTGAACGACTTCGTACGCAACATCCTGGGGCCGGAAGGTCTGGCCCGGGCAGTGGTGGTAGCCACGCCTGCCGATCAACCCCCTTTGATGCGTCTGCATGGTGCCTTGCTGGCGACCGCGATTGCGGAACACTTTCGCGACCAGGGCAAAGACGTGCTGTTGCTCATGGATTCGCTCACCCGTTATGCCCAGGCCCAAAGAGAGGTTGCCCTGGCGATCGATGAGCCTCCAGCGACCAAGGGCTATCCCTCCTCCGTTTTTGCCAAGCTTCCTTCGCTGGTGGAACGGGCCGGTTGTGGTGAGGTGGGAAAAGGGGCGATCACTGCTTTCTATACTGTGCTGGTAGAGGGCGATGACAGCAATGATCCGATTGCCGATGCCGCACGTGGGATTCTCGATGGCCATATCGTGCTGTCACGGGAGCTGGCTGAATCCGGGCATTATCCTGCGATTGATATCGAGGCTTCCATCAGCCGGGTGATGGCCGATATCGTTCCAGAGACACAATTGGAGGCCGCCAGGCGCCTCAAAAAACAGTATTCGCTGTATCAGAGCAATCGCGATCTCATCACCCTGGGTGCCTATCAGGCTGGATCCGATCCCAGGATCGACCAGGCCATTGCTCTGCAGCCAAAGATCGCGGAGTACCTGCAACAGAACATGCACGAGGCCGTTTCGCTCGAGCAAAGCAAACAGGCCTTGGGGGATCTGATGGGTCAGGCATGAAGCGTAGTCATCGCCTTCAGCGGGTGGTGGATTTCACCGCCGAGCAGGAAAGTGAAGCAGCCAAAATTCTGGGTGAGGCTGCGAGGCAAATCGATCAGGCCCTTTCCCAGATCGAGTCGATGCGTCAGTTTCGCAGCGAGTATAGCGCCCGTCTCGGACACCAGGAAGCCGCCATGACTGCCATGCAACTTCACGAATATCGGGCCTTCCTGACGAATCTGGGGCGGGCTATCGAGGAACAGGAGGCAGTGTTGGCAAAGATGCGGCAACAACATGCCGCCTTACAGCTGTCATGGAAGCAGGCCCATTGCCGTAACAAAGGGGTCAGCAAGGTCCAGCAGAAATTGGTGCAGCAGGAACGTGAGATGATGGAAAGGCGCATTCAAAGCGAGCTGGACGACCGGGCAGCGGCCAGGAGGCGGAAAAAGAAGGTCAAATGAGCGCATAAAACGTTACCTGATTGCATGCCTTGGCCTAAATATTGCTTAATCTAAACTTGAAAGTCGAAGTCCAGAGGTGGGCAATGACCTGCTTTCCAGACCACTGACAACTTCTAGCGGGCCCTTCGCGCGGCTGCGAAAGTCCGCCGAATTTTTTCGGTCCGGTTCGCTCCTTTGGGTCCAGGCCGTGTACGCCCTCGAGCCGAACCCACCGGCTGTGGCAACGTTCATCCCCTAGTGCCTTTCATGGGTATATTTATGGAGATTCCCTATGGGACAGCGACCTACTTTGTGGAGACCTGAAGATGCAATTTGATCCTACTGGGGCTCTGGCCTCAATTATGTCCATGATGCTCCCTGAGAATGGAATCACCGGGGCTGCTGAAAGGGGTGGGACAGTCGGAGAGTTCGATCAGTTTTTGCATCAGTTGAGTGCGGTCCTGGAAGAACACTCGACAGGACAGCTGCCCCTGGATTCCAACGAATGGGGGCAATGGATGCACCAGCTGGAATCTTCAGTGGAGGGAGGAGGGGATTTTGTAGAAAACCTTCAAGCACTTAAATCACATCTGGAAGCCTTGCTGCAACAGCTCGATCCCGATAACTCGTCAGTACAGGGGGAGGCACGGATTGATCTGTCCAGCAACGATGAAACTGCTCAGATGCATACAGAGGATATCCTGGATTCATCGATAGGACCGTCGATTTTACAGGAGATTAAGCAGCCACTTCTTACCAGTTTTGAAGCAAGTGATAGTGGGGCTGTCGGTGACGATCTCTCGTCGGAAGAAAAAAATTCCGACCAGTCCGACCAGATTGTGGCGCCGGTGATTCTGCCAGCCGGCGAAAAAACACCTCAACCCGATGTAGCGGATGATTCCTCGAGGGGGTTATCCTTCCGGACAGGAGATGAAAATGCCCGTAGGATGGATTCAGCCCTAAACATCCAACCGGAAAAGGAAGGCGAGTCGAGCATGTTGCAGCCATTAGACTCCAAGCCGGAATCGGTGCATTCGCCTGTGCGGGAGTTGCCAAACGAGATGGATAGCCAGCATCCACAATTGACGGAAGCGGACTTTCCTGAGGCCATCTCTGCCCAAAAGGGTATGCCCTTGGAGCCAACCAGTCTGCAGCCCAGTGATAAAACGCCACAGGGAGCTACCTTGAATCTGTCCCGGCCACTCGATCATCCCGACTGGGCAGATGAGTTGGGCCAGCGCCTGTTGTGGATGCATGGCAAAACGGTGCAGACAGCTGAATTACGGATCAATCCCCAGCACCTGGGTCCGGTGGAGGTCAGGATTCAGGTGCATGACGATCAGACCAGTATTCAGTTTACTTCTCATCATGCCGCAGTTCGTGAAGTCATAGAAAGTGCGCTACCCCGGCTGAAGGAGATGTTTGCCGTCCAGCAATTGCAATTGAGTCAAGTGGATGTGAGTGGGCAATCACTGCACGATCAGCGGAGTTCCCAGGACGATCAGGAATCGGCAGGAGAAAGGTCAGGTTTCTACGCTGGGGAGGAGAGCGCCCTGGTTACGGAGACAGTGTCAGAGGCTGCCCCGAACTCTTCGGTTGCAGGCACCCGCTTACTCAATCTCTACGTCTAAGAGGCGGTTCACAAACTGATTGCCAGACCTGCACATGCCCTGGATTTTATCAGCTGCCCTTTAATCGTCTGAATTTTGTTCTTCCGTGACTTTTACCGTGTCAATCTTTTTCCTGGGAGCCTTCGCTTTTGGTTTTGGTTTTGGTTTCTCTGACGGTGCCGGCAACGCAATCGGAGGTTGGCTTGGTTCCGGGAGAGCTTTCTCTTTCTTGGTCGGCGGTGCATTGTCGCGGACCTGCTCAGAGCGTTTCTCCTGTGGAATACTCTCAGGGGTAGTTTGGGTTTCCGTTTCGGTTTTTGCCGTCGTATCCTGAGATCCTTGGGAAGGTCTACGGCCACCACGGCGGCGGCGTGATGTCCCCCTTCGATTGCCAGTGCGTCTGCGAGTGGATGGTTGTGAGGGTTTTTCCTCCCCCTTGGATTCCTGTTCTGACGCAGTGGTCGTCGTCTGGACCTGATTTTGTTGCGGCGCACGTTCCTGCTGTGTCCGCTCGCTCCCAGCAGGGCGGCTACGGCGGGGGCGCCGGCGAGGTTGCCGTTGTGGTTCAGTTTTGCGTCGTGGAGGAGGTAACTCCTTGGGGGCTTCCTCCGGCTCTGGCCGTTCCGGTTCGGCACTTTTGGCGCCACCGATCAATTTTTGCCAGAAACGCCTGATCAGATCGGTCGAGGACGCCTTGCTGCGAATAGGTGCCGGGGTGCTGGGAAGAAAGTCTTTGATTGCCGGTTCTTCAAGCTTTTTTCCTCCTTCGGAGGCAAATTCCGGAACCGTCGTCTCTTCCTCCGGGATCTGTTGGTAGCTGCTCTGCTCAGGTTCCTCGCTGGCACGCAGGCGTTGGATTTCATAGGCCGGCGTCTCCAGATGTTTGGAAGGGATAATGATCACCCCCACCTCGTGCCGCTTCTCGATTTGCTCCAGTACCTGACGCTTTTCATTAAGAAGATAGGTGGCCGGTTCAACCGGCAACTGGACCACGACCCGGCCGGTCTGCGGCTTGATCGCTTCTTCCTCGATCAGACGGAGAATCGACAATGCCAGCGATTCGGTGCCACGGATGCTGCCCTGGCCCTGACATCGGGGACAGGGGATCAGGCTCGATTCGCCGAGGGAGGGACGCAATCTTTGACGGGACATCTCCAACAACCCGAAGCGTGAGATCCGGCCGATCTGAATGCGTGCACGGTCACTCTTGACCGATTCCCGCAGTTTGTTTTCCACCGCTTTCTGGTGGCGCATGGAGACCATGTCGATGAAGTCGATCACCAACAGGCCGCCAAGATCGCGTAGCCGCAACTGGCGGGCGATTTCCTCCGCCGCTTCCAGGTTGGTGTTGTGGGCGGTCTCCTCGATATCACCGCCCTTGGTTGAACGAGCCGAGTTCACATCGATA
>CAYUPV010000030.1:0-17735 GCA_964445885.1 uncultured Methylococcales bacterium | reverse complement strand
GGCTCCCGCTGCGGGCACCGAAATCCGTGACGAAGGCGCGACCGGCCGCGGAGGCATCCCCAAAGCAGGACTGACAGGCTACTCTGTCTCCCACCTGCGCATCCCGGATTTCATTCAACCCTGGGAGGCACAGGACCCGGGCAAACCTGGTCGTATCGTCTCGGCCCTCGACATCATGCTGGAAGGTCCCATCGGGGCTGCCGCCTTCAATAACGAATTCGGCCGCCCCAACCTGGCCGGCTACTTCCGTACCTTTGATCAGGAGGTCCCTGGCAGTGGAGGACGGGAGTGGCGTGGTTACCACAAGCCGATCATGCTTGCCGGAGGCATGGGCAACATCCGTAGCGGACATATAGAAAAACAGGAAATCCCCGCCGGTGCCCTGATCATCGTTCTGGGGGGGCCAGCGATGCTGATCGGTCTGGGTGGGGGCGCCGCCTCGTCACAAGCGTCGGGAGAATCCGCCGAGGAGCTGGATTTCGCCTCGGTGCAACGCGCCAATCCCGAGATGCAGCGGCGCTGCCAGGAGGTGATCGAGCACTGCCGCGCCCTGGGAGAGAACAACCCGATCCTGTCGGTGCACGACGTCGGTGCCGGTGGACTGTCCAATGCCGTCCCGGAGATCATCCACGATTGGTCGCGGGGCGGTAAGTTCGAGCTACGCCAAATCCCCTGCGCTGACAGCGGCATGTCACCGATGCAGATCTGGTGCAACGAATCCCAGGAACGCTACTTGGTCGCCATCCATCCCGACTCCCTGTCCCTGTTAGAATCCCTGTGTGAGCGGGAACGTTGCCCTTTTGCCGTGATCGGCTGTGCCACGGGCAAGGAAATCCTCAGGGTCCACGACAGGCTGTTCGATACCGGTGACGAATCTTTGGAAGCAGCCCGCCTGGGGTATCCGGTGGACATCCCCATGGACCTGCTGTTCGGCAAGACGCCACAGATGCACCGTGATGCCCACCGTCTGCCACTGCGGGTTCCAGAGTTCGACCTCACGGAGATCAATTGGCGGGAAACTGTCACCCGGGTGCTGAGCTTCCCGGCTGTGGCATCGAAAAGCTTTCTCATCACCATCGGTGACCGTTCGGTCACGGGATGCGTGGTTCGAGACCAGATGGCCGGGCCGTGGCAGGTACCGGTGAGTGACGTGGCAGTCACGGCATCAGGCTTTTGCAGTTTCAACGGCGAAGCCATGGCGCTGGGGGAAAGGACCCCGGTGGCCCTCATCAACGCTCCCGCCTCGGGACGACTGGCAGTGGGCGAAGCCCTCACCAACCTGGCCGCCGCCTCCATCGCCGATCTTGGACACGTCAAGTTGTCCGCCAACTGGATGGCCGCCTGCGGTTATCCTGGGGAGGATGCGGCACTGTTCGACACGGTACGGGCAATTGGCATGGATTTGTGTCCGGCCCTTGGCATCGCCATTCCGGTGGGCAAGGATTCACTGTCGATGAAAACGGTCTGGAGAGATGACGATGGCATCAAGTCCATGACGGCACCGGTGTCCATGATCGTTTCCGCCTTCGCCCCGGTGACCGATGTGCGCCACACCCTGACGCCACAGCTCGAGCGTGATCCCCACAGCTGTCTGCTACTCATCGATCTGGGGCGGGGAAGGCACCGCCTGGGGGGGTCGGTCCTGGCCCAGGTTTACCATGGACTCACACCACAACAATGCAGTCACGTCCCTGATGCCGCCCCCGATTTGGACGATCCCGAGATCTTCAAAGCCTTTTTCAGCGCAATCCAGGCGCTCAACCGCCAAGGACTGCTGCTGGCCTACCATGACCGCTCCGACGGCGGGCTCCTGGCCACCGTTGCCGAGATGGCCTTTGCCGGGCGCTGTGGAGTATCTATCGATCTGACCCCGTTGGGAGAGGACCCACTGGCTGCCCTGTTCTGCGAAGAACTGGGGGCCGTGCTGCAGATTCGCAGCACCGACATGGAACCAGCGGAAAAGATTCTGGCTGATCACGGACTGGACGACTGCAGCCATGTCATTGGGCGGCCTGAGACTGAACCACGGCTTTCCATCCACTATCGGGATCGGCTTCTGATCAGTGCAACCCGCGCCCGCCTCCAACAAATCTGGACTGAAACCAGTTTTCGCATGCAAGCCCTGCGGGACAACCCAGACTGCGCCCACCAGGAATTCGAGGCCATCACTGACGATACCGACCCTGGCCTTCATGCCCGCCTCAGTTTCGATCCCAGTGAAGATATCAGTGCCCCTTTTATCCACACCCACAAACCCCGGGTGGCGATCCTGCGCGAACAAGGGGTCAACGGTCATGTGGAGATGGCGGCAGCCTTTGACAGGGCCGGGTTTGAGGCCGTAGATGTTCACATGAGCGACATCCTCAAAGGGCATCGCGAGCTGGGGGATTTTGTCGGACTAGCCGCCTGTGGCGGCTTCTCCTACGGTGACGTGCTGGGTGCCGGGGCTGGCTGGGCTGCCTCGATCCTGTACAATCCTCGCGCCCGTGAGGTCTTCGAGACTTTCTTCAAGCGTGAGGATACTTTCGGCCTGGGAGTTTGCAACGGCTGCCAGATGCTCGCCCAGCTAAGGCGACTCATTCCCGGCGCCGACCACTGGCCCAGGTTCACCCGCAATCTGTCGGAACAGTTCGAGGCCCGCTTGTCGCTGGTGGAGATTCTTCCTTCCCCCTCTATCCTGCTGGCAGACATGGATGGATCGGTGCTCCCTGTCGCCGTGGCACACGGAGAAGGTCAGGCGCAATTCGACTCAGCCCCCCAAAATGCCCTGGATGCCAACCTGGTGTCGCTGTGTTATGTGGATCATCACGCCCGCCGCACGGAGACATTCCCCTTCAATCCCAATGGTTCAGCCTTCGGCATCACCGGCCTGACGACAAGCGACGGCCGCTTCACCATCATGATGCCACATCCCGAACGCTGCTTCCGCACGGTTCAGTATTCCTGGCATCCGAAGGATTGGGACGGGGATGGTCCGTGGCTGCGGATATTCCGCAATGCCCGTGCGTGGGTGGGTTAAACAGAATCGGGACGGCGCCAAGGGTGCAATAACGTCAGCGTATTGCACCCACGCATCCCCCCGGTGGCCCACCACGACGCTTGACGAGAGCAGACCCAGGCGGATGGCAACCGGCCATTCAGACCACCTTGAAATTGCGCATCATTTCTGCGTCCTCGTGCTCGAGATTATGGCAGTGGTACAGGAACAGCCCCTTGTATTTGTCGAACGGTTTGATGAGAGTGATCCGCTCTCCAGGCATGGCCAGGACAGTGTCCTGGTAACCCTCGTCCACGAACCCCTCCTTGACCGTCTCATAACCTTCGGCTCCGTGCATCTCCCCTGATTCCGGCGGCTGCCGCCTGACCACTTGGAAATAATGGCCATGAAGATGGATGGGGTGGACCATGGCCATCATCATCGCCATGTTCATGCCCCCCATGCCGGCCATCCTTTCGCCGTCGTGCCCGCCTTCGATATCCATCCCGTCATGGGCGTGGAAGATCTCCATCAGATGGATCGTGTTGACCGGAAAAGTCTCCACGGGCAGTGCCCCGTACATCTCGAATACCTCGCCATTGAGGGTGAAAGTCCGGCCACGATTACCAATGGCGATGGGGCGAGGCTTGTCCGGGTTCACAGTCTCTTCCACCCGTAGCCGCGGTAGTGGACGCAGCCGGCTGGGGAGCTCCCTGTTGTCCTTGGCCTTGCGGCTTACCCGGAAACGGGCAATAGTGAAACGGCTGCCTTGCGGAATGTGACGCGCCAGGATGGCCATCGGTCCCATGCCACCCATCATTCCCCGGGGTCCACTCATCATCCCCATGCCCCCTTGGGGCCCCCTCATGCCACCTCCCATCATTCCCATGCCACCACGGCGCCCCTTCATATCACCCGGGCCCATAATATCACCCGGGCCCATACCCTCCATCTTTCCCATCATCCCACCACCCGCGTGCATGCGTTCATAGGGTGGCGGCATGGTTCCGCTGTACTCCAGGCTTTCGAGCACCACTTCCCGGCCTTGCGAGGGATTGAAATCCTTCCAGATTTCATACCGCTCCCCGGGCCCGATCATCAGGTAGGGGCGGGTCACGGGACGCTCAAGCAAGCCGCCATCGGTGGCAATCACGGTGATGGGCTCGCCATCGTTCCAGGACAGTTTGTAAATGCGGGAATTGGAACCGTTCAGAATTCGGAAGCGATAGGCACGGCCAGCCACCTCAGTGACGAAATCGGGACGGCCGTTTACCAGAATCTTTTCACCGAGGAAACCGAGTATGGAGATGGGCCCACGGCGATCGTACAACAGTTGATTGTTGTCGCTGAAGGTACGATCCTGGAGAACCAGGGGAACGTCGTACTCCCCACGCGGTAAGGGGACCGCCAGTTCTTCCTTGTCCTCGACAATGATCAGACCCGCCAGGCCGGCATAGGCCTGACCGCCGGTGACCATATTGGTGTGAGGGTGATACCAATAGGTTCCGGCGCGGTTCTCGACCTTGAATTCGTAGACATAGGTCTGTCCCGGATCGATGGCATAGCTGGGATGCCCATCGGCTTCGAAGGGGACGTGCATGCCATGCCAATGGGTAATGAATCTCTGTGGCAACCCGTTTTGAAGACGGATACGAACCCGTTGCCCGGTACGGAACTTCAACATCGGACCCAGATAGGTGTTTGCTAGCGGAATCACTGCATCCGGTTCGCCTTTCAATATTTTGGCGTGGTACCTCCATACCTGGGTAGCCGGTCCGGGCAGGATCTGAACCTGACCAGGACGGGCAATCAGTTCGATTTCAACATCCGGAGAAAATGCTGACGTCGCCTCCCGGGCCTCTTTGCGAAATGCTTTTTTCTTGAGGATGATGGGAAACGCTGGGGACGCAGCCAAAGCGGCGCCCACACCAACGGCCTGTAACAACCTGCGGCGTTTAAGATCGACTTTATCGCTCATGGTCCAGTCTCCTCTTCATCTGCCGAAAACCGGCATTATCAATTAGAATATACTTATGCAACTTACCAGTAGCATCCTGTCAACGCAAGCTCTCTATGGGATTTTTTTGCGACAGACCAAAGTTCGGTGCTTGGTCATCCCTCATTTTCCCCCTGCCAAAGCCGATAGGTTTGGATCAACGCCAGGGTGGAAGCGTCGTGGTCACCTATTTCCCCTCCCTCCAGTTCCGGCAAAATCGCCTTGGCCAGTTGTTTGCCTAATTCCACGCCCATCTGATCGAAAGAGTTGATATTCCAGATAGCCCCCTGCACGAACACCTTGTGTTCATACAGCGCAATCAGACTACCAAGGATCCTGGGGGTGAGCTTTTTGAACAACAACAGGTTGGAAGGCCGGTTTCCCGGAAACGTCTTGGCAGCTGCCAGCAGGGCGATTCTTTCTTCCGGCAACTCCAGATCCGCCAATTCGGCGCGTGCTTCCTCTTCCGTCCTGCCTTTCATCAAAGCCTCGGACTGGGCCAGGCAGTTGGCCAATAGCACGCGATGGTGATCGCCCAGCTGATGATGGCTTTGAACCGCAGCGATAAAATCGCAAGGGACCAAGTGACGTCCCTGATGCAATAGCTGAAAGAAGGAATGTTGGCCGTTGGTGCCCGGTTGCCCCCAGACCACAGGTCCAGTCTGGTATCTCACCGCATGGCCGTCCAAGTCGATGCTCTTACCGTTGCTTTCCATGTCGAGCTGTTGCAGATGCTCTGGAAAGTGACGTAGATATTGATCGTAGGGGAGAATCGCATGAGATTCGGCGTCGAGGAAATTCACATACCATATACCCAAAAGCCCCATGATCACGGGTACGTTGCGGGAAAACGGAGTGGTGCGAAAATGCTCATCGACCTCGTGCGCCCCCTGCAGAAGTTCCTCGAAATTGTCCATTCCCACCGCCAGGGCGATGGAGAGCCCGACCGCCGACCAAAGGGAGTAACGTCCACCCACCCAGTCCCAGAATTCGAACATGTTGTCAGGATCGATACCAAATGCCTGGACTGCATGGCGGTTGGTGGAAATGGCAACGAAATGGCGGGCGATGGCACGTTCATCCCCTCCCACCCCTGCCAGCAACCAATCCCGTGCCGATCGGGCATTGGTCATGGTCTCCTGGGTGGTGAACGTCTTGGAAGCCACCAGGAACAGGGTAGTCTCCTGACTCAGCCCTTTAAGGGTCTCAATCAGGTCGGCCTCGTCCACGTTGGCCACGTAATGCAGCTTGAGATCCTCCTTGTGATAAGGTGTCAAGGATGTACAGACCATGCGCGGACCCAGGTCCGACCCTCCGATTCCGATATTGACCACATCGGTGATCGGCCTACCGCTATAACCCAGCCACTGCCCGCCTCGCACCTGGTCACTGAAACGGCGCATTTTGCCAAGAACCTGACGGACCTGCGGCGTGACATCCTGACCATCCACCTGAATGGGACGATCACTCCGATGACGCAGGGCGACGTGCAATGCCGCCCTATCCTCCGTGACATTGATCCTGTCACCATCGAACATGGCGTCGATGCGTGACTTCAGGCCACTTTGTTCCGCCAGTTGCAACAGCAATCCCAGGGTCTTGTCGGTCAGTCTGTTCTTGGAGAAATCGAACAGGATACCTGCCACCTCCAGGGAAAAGCGCTGAAACCGCTCGCTATCTTGAGCAAACCAATCGCGCATATGACTGTCGGCTATCTCATGCCTATGATCGTCAAGCGCCTGCCAGGCGGGAAGAATAGTCGGCCTCGTCATCGTAGCGGAACCCCCCTCAGTCAATGGAATCTGAGGAACAATGGTAAACCATGGCCGGTCTCAGGGAAACGTGGAAGGTATCTGAAGCATGATTTTTCAACAAAGATTTGTCATCGGGATGACATATTGCGGTGATACATTGACTGCCATCAAAACATGGATGACAATTCACAACCATTTGTGTCGGAAATTTTTACATCCTTTTCGATGTCTATACTTATCTTATTGAATGAAATGGCAAACTTTTTATGGCCTGGTCCTTGCAGAGTTTAAGATGTTGATCACTTTTCATGTGCAGGTAACTCCCATGAAACGCTTCTCCGGCTATCTTGTTATCATCAAACTGCTACTGAGCATCTATTGGCTGGTCACACGCCAGTGGCTTTATCTCGGCTACCGCAGGCTTTTCCATCGCGGGGGGCGGCGGGCCATGACCGCTTCCTGAAAGCCATTGTCAACCGGTATCCTTTATGTCGTCGCCACACCGATCGGGCACCTGGGAGACATTACTGTCAGAGCCCTTGAAGTACTCCGGCAAGTGGACCTGATCGCAGCCGAGGATACCCGACGTTGCCGACGCTTGTTGACCCACTACGACATACCAACCCCCACCACCGCACTGCATGAACACAATGAACGCGGCAAAATTTCAGAACTGCTCGAGAGGCTGCAAAAAGGGCTGAACCTGGCCCTGGTCTCCGATGCTGGCACACCACTCATCAGCGACCCCGGGTTCCCTCTGGTCAGAGCAGTCCTGAAAAGCGCCATTCGAGTGATTCCACTTCCAGGTCCCTGCGCCGCCATCGCCGCGCTGTCTGCAGCCGGGTTGCCCACAGATCGCTTCGTATTTGAGGGATTCCCCCCCCGTCAAGGCAACTCCAGACGCTCATTTTTCGAACGCCTCAGAGAAGAATCCCGCACCTTGATCTTGTATGAATCCAGTCATCGCCTGGAGTCATGTCTACAGGATCTGGCAAGCGTATTTCCATCGCAACGCCGTTTGGTGATCGCCAAAGAATTGACAAAAATCCATGAACGCTTGATTTCAGCCCGGGTTGGTGAGGCTCCTGACCTCCTGGAACAATCCCCGGAATTGCAGAAAGGTGAATTCGTTCTATTGATCGAAGGTGCCCCGCAGACTATCACCGATGAACTGACCGCTGAACACCGCCGTATTCTTCATCTTCTGCTGACTGAATGCTCCCTTAAAACCGCAGTGATGCTGGCGGAAAAAATCACCGGAGCCCGTAAAAAGAGCCTTTACACCGAAGCCTTGGCATGGCGGCAACAAAAAGCCTGAAACTTTCCCCTGTTTTTTGATTCAATACAATGAGGAGAGACGGCCGGGCAATCGCTCCTGCTACGCAGGGGAGGAAAGTCCGGGCTCCATAGGGCAGGGTGCCAGGTAACACCTGGGCATCGCGAGATGACGGAAAGTACCACAGAGAACAGACCGCCAATGGCCAACGATGGCACAGGCAAGGGTGAAACGGTGCGGTAAGAGCGCACCGCGCGGTTGGTAACAGCTCGCGGCACGGCAAACCCCACCCGGAGCAAGATCAAATAGAGGAGCATGGGGAAACCCAACGCGTGGCCCGCGTGCCGCTCCCGGGTAGATCGCTTGAGTCATACGGTGACGTATGTCCCAGAAGAATGATTGTCCTCGACAGAACCCGGCTTACAGGCCGTCTCTCCTCCTTTACCCTACCGGACCTTGATCTACACTTAAGGGGATCTCTAAATTCCAAGCCCTCTGTTCGCCTGACCCTATCCTGGTCGGTTTAATAGTGCGGCAGGAATAGCTTGATGCGGCATGAAGTCGCATGAGCCAAGACCGGACATGTGCCGGACCTGGTGACATCCAGCGAATTGAGTAATGAATTTGCTGACGATTATTAAAGATCCGTTGACGTAGTTTCAAGGAGCCCTCTGAAGTGCCGCCACATGTCCCCACTCCCTTCACCGATCTCGATACCCTTCGCCAATGGCTTGCGGCCCGCCCATGGCTGAATATCGAGCAGACAGGCGCAGAAATACTGGAAAAGCTCGCTGTCTTGGACCAGACACCCTTGGCCACAGAACAATGCGCCAGGATCCTCGAACTCTACCATCCCTATCTGGTGGAATACACAGCAACACTCGAAAAGCATCTGCTCGATGCAGCAATCCCCTTGTCACCTTCCAACCGCGCCATCGCTAATCTTTTGCTGGCCTTGTGTCAACGGATGGGGTCCAATTTCAGTCGGGTGGTCTTTTCTCCAGATTTTATCGCTTCCGACAGTTTCACATCAGATGAACGACGCGATCTCCTGCTGCAGACGATCGACTGGTTATCACGACTGGACCTTCATTATGCCCAGATCTACCGTAAACCAGGGAACAACTACTGGCGCACGATTTATCGATTATACAAATTATCTGAAACAGCGGAGCTCTTCCCACCCGGTTCGGCAATCCAAACCGAAATCCAGGGACATGTGGCCCGTATTCTGCTATTTAACGTAGTCACCCCTCAGAGATTCCGGCCCAGGGAAATGAAACAAATCGATTTATTGCTACAGAGGTTTGCCCCGCTGGCCAAATGCCACCACCAGTCCACCTTGGGCAAGCATAAAGCGGTTTTTTTCTTTGACTCCCATACCCCCTCCCCCCCCAAGCCCATCAAGCTACTGGGACAGGTAACGCCACCACCCACGACACTGAACTTTCTGTTCCCGCAAGGAGTCGCCCGGGCACTGTTGAAATTTGTCTCCTCTAACGAGAGTCAGGACTTGGCAATATTGCCCTTCCATCAGGTCAAAAAACTGGCCTTGCAATTGGCTCGTATCTACAGCGCGCCTAAAAGACGTAAATGGAGGCGTCTGGAGGAAGAGGGTAATTGCCAATTGGTGGTAGGGATTGAGGAACTACTCACTGTATTGGTTGCTCAGGACAGGATTCCGGAGGATTTGTTCGAGCTGCTACCAAACAACCAAGAACCCAAGGAAACCGAAGACCTGCTCCAGGAAGATTTCGAATTGATCCCACTGGAGGATGAAATAGCAGGCTTCCATGAAGAACATCGATCAGAGTCAGAAGTCTTTTGGGAACTTCTAGACGGCCGGAACAAAATCAGCAGTCGCGACATCTGGTCCCCGGATAATTCGACCGGTAGAGGGGAGAAAAAGAACAGATATCCAGGACGTTTTGCCAATTCCAGCGCCCAGGGGTATTGCCTGATCTGGCTCGATCATACCCGTGAGAAACTGAAAGTGGGGGAAATCATTGGCATCATCCACACCATGGGTGAAGTGGAAATCGGCGCCATACGTTGGCTGAAACAGGAAGCGAAACAGGCGATCGCCGTCGGGGTGGAACTTCTCAGTTTCGCTGTGTCCGGTGTGATCGTCTATCAACACATGCTGGATGATTTGCATGCTGAAGGAAAACGTGAATTGGGGTTACTTCTGCCCCCCCAACCAGCCTTGCAAAAATCAGCAGGACTTCTGGCCCCCACCCATTCCTGGCAACAGGGCCAATGGGTGAAGATTTATCGCAACAAATCCACACATGATATCTTCATGCTGCAACAATTGGTCGATTCCACACCGGTTTACGATCTGTTTTCTCTGGCCCCGCTCAGTTGATG
Source organism: uncultured Methylococcales bacterium (assembly GCA_964445885.1). GTDB lineage: Bacteria > Pseudomonadota > Gammaproteobacteria > Methylococcales > Methylothermaceae > Methylohalobius. Next base: position 7,362 of record CAYUPV010000030.1, on the reverse strand, counting down.
CGCACCTGTACCGCCCATGCAATCGCTGCACAACCAATCACAAACAGACACAGAGTGCCCAAGGCCTGACGACGGAAGTTGGAAATAAGCGCGGGTTGATCTTCTGCGGCCAGGACGAAAGGGTTGCCTTTCATGGGTGGTTTGCGCAACAGATGAACCGGCGTGCTCTCCGATTCTCTTCCCTGCGCCCGTAGTGCCTCTTTTTCTGCCATCGATCTCACCACTTCCCACTCACGCGGATCGATACGACCATCCCGGTTGAGGTCGAAACGCTTGAACAATTTCTCGGGAGCCTGTTTCCAGCGCCGCAACAGCTCTCGTGTTCTGTCTGCCAGGCCCTTATGGGCGGAATCCGCCAGGGTCACGAACCAGCCCAGGGCATACAAGGGGTCTCCGGGCTCGATCAGGCGTTCCATGTAGCGATACGGCCCCGTAAAGTCACTGTGCCCTGGAGGCGTGTTGTATGGAAAACGTTCATGACCCTGCCAGGTGATGACATGGGCGGGCTGAATATCGGCTCCCTCGGGATCGATCACACAGCGCCCGGTGCCATCCTCAAGCGCAAAGATCGCATCGCTGCCCCCCTTCTCCAGGCTCACCCAGGCAGGCCTGCGCCGCCCCCGATGCCAACGGGTTTCCAAATGATCGATACGGAAGTCATACCACACACACTGACGGCCGCTCAACGGAGCATAGACTGCTTCTCCGGGTAGCGCGACGGCCTCTCCTTCCAGCTCCACATAGCCCTGGTGCGCCGAACGAATCCGGGAGGTGGGAGTATCTTCGATCAGCCGGGCAAGACGCAGACGGGAAAAACCGCGATAAAAAAACCATAGGGTCAGCAAGCCGGCAATCGCCAAATACCCCCAAAACTGCTCGGGGGCGGCGCGGTCGATCGCCTGCGTCAGTGAATCCAGCATCAATTGAATAACGGAGTCAAATTCACGTCGCTCTTTTCTTCAACGCTGAATTCCAACAACCTGCCTGGCTGAAAGCTGAGCCAGCGGGCGATCAGAATATCCGGGAATTGCTCGATCCGCACGTTGTTCTGATTGACCGCAGCATTGTAGAATTCACGCCGGTCGGCGATCGCTTCCTCCAACTGACTGATCCGGTTCTCCAGGTGACGGAAGGATTGATCCGCTTTGAGTTCAGGATAATTCTCCGCCACTGCAAACAGGTTCATCAGACCCTGTCGCAGCTGACCTTCGGCATGCCCCAACTTGCTCACATCCCCCTGCTGCTGGGCATGGAACACGCTACTGCGTGCGCGCATCACTTTTTCCAGCGTGTCCTGTTCAAACTTCATGTAGCGTTTGCACACTTCCACCAACTTGGGAAGCTCGTCGTGGCGTTGTTTCAGTAACACATCGATATTGGACCAGGACTGCGACACTGCGTGTTTCAATGACACCAGACGATTGTAAATGACAACACCATAGACAAGCAGGATAATGAGTAAAGCAAAAATGATCGCCAGGAAAATCAGCATGGAGCGCTCCGTTTCATTCTTACAAACATGACATATAAGTATAGCGCTTGAGGAGGTGGATCTTGAGTCGTGAAATTTTCGAAGGCAACCTGCCTCATCTGGGTCACCGGGTATACATTGCCGAGACCGCCCTGGTGATCGGAGACGTCCATCTGGACGACGATGTCTCCATCTGGCCCGGGACCGTGGTGCGTGGAGATATCCATCATATCCATATTGGTAATGCCAGCAACGTCCAGGACGGGTGCGTGCTCCATGTGACTCATGACGGTCCCTATTCACCGGGGGGCTTCCCATTGACCGTCGGCCAGCAGGTGACCGTCGGACACCGCGCCGTCCTTCACGGCTGCCAGATCGGCGATCGCTGCCTGATCGGCATCGGTGCCATCGTCATGGACGGGGCGGTGCTGGAAGATGAGATCATCCTTGGAGCAGGTGCTCTGGTCCCTCCCGGCAAGCACCTTCAAGGCGGTCATCTCTACGTGGGCAGCCCAGCGAAACAGACCCGCCCGCTGTCGGACGAGGAAAAGCAGTTTCTAATCTATTCCGCCCAACAATACGTCGAACTCAAAAACCGCTACCTGAACCGCTAAAGCCATGCTCAGTTTCCACGATGTCTCCCTGCGACGCGGCACCCGCTTGCTGTTCGAACATGCTGACTTCAGCGTTCAGCGAAGCGAAAAAACAGGGCTCGTAGGCGCCAATGGTGCCGGTAAATCAAGCCTGTTTGGACTGATCAGCGGCGATCTCACCGTTGACGCCGGCCAGATCCAGCTTCCTCCAGAACTGACCATTGCCATGGTCGCCCAGGATATCACCGAACTTGAGCGCCCTGCCCTTGAATTCGTGCTCGATGGAGACAGGGAATTGCGCCAGCTCGAAACCGAATTGCGGCAGGCCGAGCAACGCGGGGACGGAATGCGGCAGGCCGATCTGCACGCGCGACTGGAAACCATCGGCGGTTATCAGGCCAGGGCGAGAGCAGCCCAGCTACTCAACGGCCTGGGTTTTCCCCCCTCTGACCTGGACCGGCCGGTGGGTAATTTCTCCGGTGGCTGGCGGATGCGTCTCAACCTGGCGCAAGCGTTGATGTGCCGTTCCGATCTGATGCTGCTGGACGAACCCACCAATCACCTGGATCTGGATGCAGTGATCTGGTTGCAGGAATGGCTGAGGGTCTATCCAGGCACCTTGATGCTGATTTCCCACGACCGGGATTTTCTCGATCAGGTCTGTGATCATATCCTTCACCTGGAGCACCAGCGGATCAAGCTTTATCGCGGCAACTATTCCGCTTTCGAGAAATTACGCACCCAGGCTCTCTCCCGGCAACAAGCATCCTATAACAAGCAACAAAGGGAGAAGGATCGTCTGCTCCAGTTCATCCACCGGTTCCGCGCCAAGGCCACCAAGGCCCGCCAGGCCCAGAGCCGTATCAAGACCCTGGAGAAGCTGGCGGAGATCGCCCCGGCCCACGTGGATTCCCCTTTCCACTTTCAGATCCAGCGCCCGGAACATCTGCCCTTTCCCCTGCTGCGTATCGAACAGGCCCGTCTCGGCCATGGCGGCAAAACCATCCTTCACGAGGTCGAGATCACCCTCAATCCGGGCGACTGCCTGGGGCTGCTCGGCCCAAATGGCGCGGGCAAATCCACGCTGATCAAAACCCTGGCTGGAGAATTGCCGCTTTTGGCCGGCAGCCGTGAATCCGCGGAACAACTGAAGGTTGGTTACTTCGCCCAACATCAGCTGGAACAGCTCAATCCATCCTTGACTGCACTGGAACATTTCCAGACCCTGGACCAGGGGACCAAGGAACAGACGCTCCGCTCTTATCTGGGGGGCTTCGGTTTCGGTGGAGAACGCGCTACTTCCCCGGTCACGACCTTTTCTGGTGGGGAAAAGGCTCGCCTGGTGCTTGCCCTGCTGGTGTATCAGAGACCCAATCTGTTACTCCTGGACGAACCGACCAACCACCTCGATATCGAAATGCGTCATGCGCTCACTGTGGCGTTACAAGACTATCCAGGCGCTCTGGTGTTGGTCTCCCACGACCGCCATCTGCTTCGTAGTGTCACCGATGCATTCTGGTTGGTCGCCGACGCCCACGCCGGCCCCTATCCCGGCGATCTGGAAGACTACCGGCGCTGGTTGTTGGAGCTTCGCAGCCGTGACACCCCCGGCAGAAACGAGTCCACCTCCCTTTCCAGACGCGACATTCGCAGGGAGGATGCCCGCCGCCGACAGGCACTTCGCCCGCTCAAACAGGCATTGTCCGCTGCCGAGGAAAAAGTTGCCCGGTTAAGCAGATCCAGGTCGGCCCTGGAGGAGAAACTGGCCGATCCTTCCCTGTATCAGCCTGAGGTCAAGCAACAGCTGCAGGAACTCCTATTGGAAAAAGCCGAACTGGACCGCCAATTGACCCTTGCAGAGAAAGCATGGCTGGAAGCCGAAGAGAAACTGGAAAACGCCGGACAGTTAGAGTTTGAGCAAAAATAGGGGTCGATCTTTCACCGCAAAGTTGGAGTGAATATTTGTTCTGACGCAATCGCTGGAGGGGAATCATCCGCCAGACTTCTGTTATGATCACCCTACAATGAAGCGTGACTTACGACGAGGAGACAGACCATGCAACCCTACCAACATATCCTTTTGGCCGCCGACTTCTCAGAACATGGCGAAACGGTTTCCGAACGTGCCAAGGATCTGGCCGACCGTTATCAAGCCAAACTCAGCGTGTTGCACGTGGTAGACAATCTGCCAGTCACCGACTCGATCTACGGCCCCATCATCCCGTTCGACGTCGATATCACCGAGCAGCTACTCAAGGCCTCCAAGGACAAACTGGATGAAATCGGGGGCAGGCTGGACATTGCGGAAGACCGCCGCTGGGTGGAAGTAGGCAGCCCCAAAGTCGAGATCGTTCGAGTAGCCGAGGAGGAAGGCGTGGACCTGATCGTACTCGGTTCCCACAGTCGCAAGGGCTTGGGAATCCTGCTCGGCTCCACCGCCTCCAGCGTGATTCTCCACGCCAAGTGTGATGTCCTGGCCGTCCGCCTGATGGAGGACTGAGGCGGCTATTCCAGGAGTTGATACAGGCCATCGAGCACCAGCGCGTTGGGGCTGACCATGCCCACGACGTGGCGACCCTCGACCACAGGTGCCCGAACCAGGCTGTAGCGGGCGAACAGGCGTGAACAGTAACGGATATCCATCTCTGGATGCACCGAGATCACCGGCTTCTCCATCACTTCATAGACATTGACCCGGTCAGGTGAGCGATCCTTGGCCAGTACGTGACGGGCGATGTCACCGGAGGTGATCAGGCCATACTCATCATCGTCATGACGTTTTTCCACCACCAGTACCGAGGTCTTGAGGCTCTTCATCTTCCGCAGGGCTTCGTCCACGGTGGCAATTCCTTCGATGCTGCTGAAGTCGGTCCGCATAATATCCCGTACCCGGATTATGGTCTTTTTCCTTTCCATCATTAGATTTCCTCTTCGATCAAGGGCACCAGTTTCTCAACCTGATGCCTGACACCCACGGCATCTTCCACATCGATCTGAAAAGCGATACCGGTCCCTGGGGAGGCATCGAACTGCGCCGCCTTGGCAATGGCCTCCAGGATGCTGCGGCTCAGGTGTTCCTCCACCAACATCAATACCACGTCTCGCTGTGTCTCCAGAGTCAGCCCCAGAAATGTGCGGGGCCGCTGTATGCCTTCACCACGGGCATTGGTGATCACCGTCGCTCCGGTGGCCCCGAACTCCCTGGCGGTTTGCAGAACCAGATCAGTCTTTTCGTCTTCCACAAATACCACGATTAATTTGAAACGCATTGTCTGATTATCCTCGTAAACGACTGAACCAAGTGGCAATCTGAGCATAGCCCAATACCGTCATGATAGGAAACAGGCTGGCAAAAGCGATCAATCCAAAACCGTCCAGCAGCACATCGCGCCCGGGGACCGATTTAGCCAGACCCAATCCCAAGGCTGTCACCAGAGGGACTGTGACGGTGGAGGTCGTGACCCCACCGGAATCATAGGCCAAACCAATGATCATCGCGGGCGCGAAGAATGTCTGAAGCAGCACTACCACATACCCCAGCAGGATGAAAATGAACAACTCGTGACCACTGACGATTCGGTAGGTTCCAAGGGAGATACCAAACGCCACCCCCAAAGAGACCGCCAGTCGTAATCCCCAGGCGTGAATGGCCCCACCGGATATTTCCTGGGCCTTCAAAGCCACAGCAATCAATGAAGGTTCGGCCAGAGTCGTGGCAAAACCCAGAGAGGCCGCAAACAGATAGACCCAAACATAGTCCATCATCACGGCTCCATGAGATGGGATGAAGCGTGGACCTGTCAACTGTTCCGCCATGAGATCACCCAATGGAAACAACGCCACCTCCAGTCCCTTCAGGAACAGAGTCATACCCACGATAACGAATACCAGTCCACGCAACAAGCGCTGAAGGTTGGGAACCGGGCGGCTGATCACCCAAAGCTGAAAGATCACTATGGTTCCAGCAATGGGCAGGATGTCGCGCAACGCTTCCAGTAATCCCCAAAGCAGACTCATGTCAAAATGATCCCGTAAACCATGACAAACATCATGGGGGTCAGAGAGGCAAAGGCAATCAGGCCAAAGCCATCCACAACAGGATTGCGCCCCTTGATCGAATGGGCCAGCCCCACTCCAAGCGCAGTCACCAGGGGCACGGTGATGGTAGAGGTCGTCACTCCACCGGAGTCATACGCAATGCCGATAATCTCCGGTGGGGCAAACAGGGTGATCGTCATCACCATGGCATAGCCCACTATCATCAACAAGTGCAAAGGCCACCCCTTGATGATGCGAAACACCCCCACTACCAACGCCACTCCCACCGCAAAGGCCACCGTCAGGCGTAACCCAAGCGAATAATTCTCCCTGGCGGCCTCCGATGGCCCGATCATTCCGCCACTGGACGCCACCTGTGCAGCTTTGTCTGCCACGGCGATCAGAGCCGGCTCAGCGACGGTGGTAGCAAACCCGAGGCAGAAGGCAAATATCAACAACCAGGGCAGGCTTCCCTTGCGAGCGAAGGCATACGCCATCGTTTCGCCCAAGGGAAACAATGCCTGCTCCAGACCAATAACAAAGAAAGTCAGACCGGCCACGATCAGCATCATCCCTCCAACCAGATCCAGTACATTGGGCAATGGCTGACGGATGACACCCCATTGAAATATCAAAACCACCGCCAGCACAGGCGCCAGGTCGATACAACTGGCAACCAACTGACGCAAAAAGGAATGACCGATAACCTTGTCTCCTCAAGTTCACCTGTTAACCAGACTAAAACGCCCCGTCGAAACGGGGCGTCCAAGGCTGAAGAAGGTTTCGGATCAGTGGGTTTCCTGCTCCTGTTCATTCAACACATGATCTAGTTTTTTCTCGATTTCCGCCAAACGCTTATGGGATTCCTTTTCCCGTTCCGTCAGGATGTGGTCGATTTCCTTACCCATGTGCTGGAGTGTTTCCTCGATGGCCTTCAACTGTTGATGGGATTCTTTCTCACGTTCCTTGAGAATGTGAGCCAGCTTCTCTTCGATCGCCGTCAAACGCACATGGGATTCCTTTTCCCCTTCCTTGTACATATGGTCGATCTCTTTCTGGGTGTGATCCATTTCCTCACTGAGATGATCGATCTTTTTCTCCAGGCCATCCATGTGGGTCATTACCTGCTGGTGAAATTGCATGCACTTTTGCATCATCGGCATACCACCCCCTCCCTGGCCTTGCTTCATCATCGGCATCATGCCTTGGCCCTGCATTCCCATGCCACCCCCTTGCCGTCTCTTCCCTCCCTGGGACGGC
>CAYUPV010000029.1:0-17903 GCA_964445885.1 uncultured Methylococcales bacterium | reverse complement strand
GGTTTTATTGGGGAATGGTAAAAACGCTTACAAGAATTAAGGCTATTGGCAACTACTCCTCCAGCCACATCAAAAGCAAGTATGCCCGCAACAAAATATTGCCATGCCTTCCATTCAAACGAATTATGAAAGTACATAAATAAATAAAGGGAAACTCCTAATGCACCTGCAAGAAAAGCCAAGGTCCGTTCTGAAATTGTTGCATCCGCTCCAACCAAGAAATCAGCTTTCCCTGTATATGCCCAGTAAATTTTTTCCTTTAATGACACGTGACTGCTTCTCCTTAGGTTGGGGCTAACGATGTATAGACGTCCTAAATGACGCCTTACTTTACGTTACTTTTGACGCCTAATCCTGGTTTCTGTGATCTATATCTCTGTTTTTTCAGTCTATCACTGCTACAAATGCATCACTAAATCAAATGGCTTTTCCTTCACTTTCCTTATACCTCAAACCCAGATGTCAGGCAAACCGAAATTACTGGATCAGGTACGGATGAAGATCCGCCAGAAACACTACAGCATTCGTACTGAGCAGGCCTATACGGACTGGATTCGACGCTTCATTCTCTTTCATGGCAAAAGACATCCCGCCGCAATGGGAGAACTCGAGATCGAAGCCTTTCTGACTCATCTCGCGGTCAATCGCAACGTCGCAGCTTCCACCCAGAATCAGGCTTTCAGCGCATTGTTGTTTTTATATCGCGAGGTTTTGGAGAAAGAGCTGGCCTTTGTTAATGCCACGCGCGCTAAGAAACCGGTACGGCTACCTGTCGTTCTGACGCCGGAGGAAGTTCAGGCGATTTTCGTACACCTGAACGGGGTGCATCATCTGATGGCGGGTTTGTTGTACGGTTCAGGTCTTCGCTTGATGGAATGTATCCGGCTCCGGGTTAAGGATCTGGATTTCGATTATGGTCAGATTGTGGTCCGCGATGGCAAAGGAATGAAGGACCGGGTAACGATGCTGCCCCACTCCATTCGGGAGCCCCTGAAGTGTCACCTGGACAAGGTGAGAGTAATTCATGAAAAGGATCTGAGCGAGGGATTCGGTGAGGTGTATCTCCCCTATGCTTTGTCCAGAAAATATCCCCGCGCCGGTTTCGACTGGGGATGGCAGTACATATTTCCAGCCAGAAGGCGTTCCATCGATCCACGCTCCGGAAAGCAGAGGCGACACCATTTGAACGAGCAGACTCTGCAACGGGCGATCAAAAAGGCTATTCGCGCCGTTGGCATCCATAAGCCTGCCAGCACGCATACACTGCGTCATTCTTTCGCGACCCACTTGCTGGAATCGGGTTACGATATAAGAACAGTGTAGGAATTGCTGGGCCACAAAGATGTCAGCACCACGATGATTTACACCCACGTACTAAATCGGGGTGGTCGAGGTGTGGTGAGCCCGCTGGACAGATAGAATACGGTATCAGATTCCCGGGGACCCAACAGGCGGGCAATCCCACTGCAACATTCCCTCGGCCTATGACTCCCCAATCCCCAGGCACACATATTTGACTTCCACATACTCCTTGATCCCATACTTTGACCCCTCTCTCCCCAGCCCGGACTGTTTCACGCCTCCGAAGGGGGCCACAGGGGTAGAGATAATGCCGGCATTGACACCCACCATGCCGTATTCCAGCGCCTCTGCGACGCGGAAGGTACGGCCCAGTTCACGGGTATAGAAGTAAGCGGCCAAGCCAAATTCAGTGGCGTTGGCCATTTCGATGACATCGGCTTCATCCTTGAATCGGATCAGCGGCGCCACCGGCCCGAAAGTCTCCTCCTCCATGATTCGCATTCCCGGCCTGACTTCGCACAGCAGGGTGGGCTCGAAAAAAGTGCCTCCCAGTGGATGAGGCTGGCCTCCCACCACAATCTTCGCCCCCTTGGAGACGGCATCCCTGATCTGGCTTTCCACTTTTTCCACCGCCTTGGGGCTGATCAGGGGACCCTGCTGCACGCCCTCCTCGAAGCCGCAGCCCACCTTCAGGCTGGCGATCCGGTCGGCCAGTCTGGCGGTAAAATCATCGTAAATACTTTCCTGGACGAAGATGCGGTTGGCGCATACACAGGTCTGTCCGCTGTTTCTGAACTTGGCCTGCATCGCCCCCTCGACCGCGGCATCTGGATCGGCATCGTCGAAGACGATTAAGGGCGCATTGCCACCCAGCTCCAGGGACAAACGCTTGATGGTGTCGGCTGCCTGACGGTAGAGCAGTCTGCCGACTTCGGTGGAACCGGTGAAGCTGAGCTTGCGAATCGCGCGATGAGTGGCCAGTTCCCCGCCGACCACCCCGGCCTTGCCGGTGATGACGTTGAACACTCCCGGTGGAATCCCGGCACGATGGGCCAGTTCCGCCAGCGCCAGCGCTGAAAGCGGCGTCTCAGAGGCCGGCTTGACCACCACGGTGCAGCCGGCGGCCAGGGCCGGCGCACACTTTCGGGTGATCATCGCCAGGGGGAAATTCCAGGGAGTGATGGCGGCGCACACGCCCACCGGCTGTTTGATCACCAGGATGCGGCGCTCCGGCCAGGGCGAGGGAATCAGGTCGCCATAGACCCGCTTCGCTTGTTCGGCGAACCATTCGACAAACCCCGCCCCGTAGTCCACCTCTCCCCTGGCCTCGGCCAGGGGCTTGCCATTCTCGGCAGTCATCAGAATGGCCAGATCCTCGCGATTTTCCTGGATCAGCCGGTGCCACTCCTGAACAAGCCCGGCGCGCTCTCTGGCGGTTCGATCGCGCCAGGCCGGCCAGGCCGATTGGGCGGCATCGATGGCGCGGCGGGTCTCATCCACTGCCAGGGAAGGGACACGGATGATCTCACTGCCGTCGGCCGGGTTGTGTACCGGAAGGGTGGCACCGTTGTCGGCACCGGCCCAGTGACCATCGATGTAACATGCGGAACGGAGTAGCAACGGGTCGTTGAGTTCGAACATGGACGGGTACTCCCATTCAGGGCCAGATGCGGGCGAAATCGAATTCGAAGCGGCAGTGCTCCCCAGGCTCGAAGGTATGCGTTTCCCGGGTGACATCCTTTTCCTTGAGCAGGCGCCCGTCCTTCAGCTTAAAAATCTTGGCACTCTTGCGCTCGGGATAGACCAGCACATACCAGCCCACCCCCTCACGTTGGTACAGCTCGAATTTGAGCCGTTCGTCCTGGATTGCGGTAGAGGGTGAAATGATCTCGAAAATCAGCCTTGGGGCCTGGGTTGGATAATCGCCCTCGATTGCTCCGCAGACCACCATCACATCCGGGCGCACCACCGTGTCCTCAGAGATAATCCAGTCAATCTCATAAAGAACCTGGCAATTTTCACACTGCTTCAACAAATCGTAGAGCTGGTGGGAGATCTCTAATGCAGTACGCTGATGAGTCATGGTCGGGCTGGGCACCATGGCATAAGGAATCCCACCGATCAGCTCCCAGTCACCCTGCCAGCGGCGATAGTCAGCCACAGTATAGTGGGGAAGCAGCTCTGGCTGGATCATGACATCACCTCCAGGTTCTGATGTAGCGCTTCATAATGCGAGGAAACATGACGGTAAACCAGCCGTTATTCCAACCGGCGCGCCACCAGCACGCCATCCCTGACCGGATTGATGAAGGTCTCGAACTGCGGGTCCTCGAAGATCAGCCGATTGTGTTCCATCACCGCCTCGGTCCATCCCGGCACCACATCCACGGGGTTTTCCACCGCCACCCGACCATACCAGAGGGAGTTGTCGGCGATGTAGAGGCCACCGGGTCGGATCCTGTGCCTGGCCAGCCGCCACACTTCGGGGTAATCCCCCTTGTCGACGTCGTTGTAGCAGATGTCGAAGGTTCCCGTCACCTGTGGGAAGATCTCCTGGGCGACGCCCACGTGGAACCTGATCCGGTCCCACAATCCAGACCGGCTCAGGTACTCCTCGGCCAGTTTACGGTTTTTCCCATCGCCGTCGGTGCAGAAGACCTCTCCCGACTCCCCCACCGCCCGGGCGAACCACCAGGCCGAATACCCGTAGCCACTGCCGAACTCGAACACCCGCCTGGTACCGATCATGGCCGCCATCTGTTTGAGAAATACGCCCACCAGCCGCCCAACGATCGGGAAGGCGTTCTCCCGCGCCCGCTGTTCCATTTCGAGCAGCACCGGATCGTCGGTGCGTGGATCGGTCAGTTGGTGCAGATAATTTTCTATTTCAGGAGCCACCGGAGCCAGTACCGTGGGCGGGGTGCGGGGAGTGTGTAACTTGCTCATATCATCGACCGTGAAAATTTCAGGGAAAAAAACAATCCATCATTGGGGCGCATTGTGTGGAATAAACACTTCGTTGGCCCGGCTGTACGAACCTCCCGGCCGGGGACCTCCACAAAGGGCATAAAGCCGCCCTGCGACCACGCCTGCCGCCAGACCATGGCGGGGCGTCGGCATGGGAGGCAGTTTCACCCATTGGTCGGCCTTGGGCCAGTAGGCCTCATTCTCGCCGAAAGTGCCCTGGCCACCTTCACCGCCCACCACGAAAATCATCCCCGACATCACCGCAGCGGCTATACCGCTGCGGGGCGTGGGCAGGGGTTGCACCTCACGCCATCGGCCAGTGGCAGGGTCGAACACTTCAGTCACCGCCAGATTGCGGTGATAATCCAGGTCGACCCTGCCACCGATGGCATAGGCCATACCATGCAGAGAGGCCGCCGCCAGATGATCCCGGGGCACATTCAACGAGGTTGCTCTATGCCAGCGATCGGTGACCGGATCATAGATTTCGACCGTACCCAGGCTTTTGTCACCGTCGAATCCTCCGATAGCGATGATCTTTCCATGGATGACTGCAACAGCCAAGGCACCACGTGCGGTCGGCATCGGCCGGTGCTCGATCCAGCGGTTTTTGGCGGGCAGATATTCATACACCGTCGCTACCGGATTCCAGACCGAGGTGAGCCCCGGCTTGAACCCGCCGATCAGGTAAAGTCGCTGATCCACTGAAACGGCGGCTGCATGGTGCAGCGCCTTGGGCAAAGAGGCAGCCCTTTTCCAAAGATCTTTGACAGGATCATAGACTTCCACCGCATCGGTCACGCTCAGGCGAAGCAGATTGCCGAAACGCAGCGGCGCAAATCCGCCGATCACGTAGATCTTACCCGCTACCACTGCGGCGGTCACTTCGGTGCGGGCACCGGGCGCCAGAGCGGCCTTGCGCCAAACTCCCGTAGTGACAGGGGGGGCCTGATCGGGCCCTGCGGCCACCATCACAGGAAACAACCACCACAGCAGCATCGTCATGATATAAACATCGCGCATGGCTTCACCTTCGAAATATTGCCCTTGACCGCGATTGTACTGCAAAACTTCCGGAAACTCCGGAGTTCTGATGAAAGCATGAATGACCCTCAATGCGTCCAATTTCTCCAATGGGCCCTGCCCCGGATGCAGCTTCGCTGGCTGGGATTCCGCAGGATGCGCCGGATGATGTGCAAGCGCATCGCCCGGCGAATGAAGGCACTGGATCTGCCCGATGTCCAGGTATACCGGGCCTTTCTGGAGACCCACCCCAGTGAGTGGATCGAACTCGAGGTCCTGTGCCGGGTCACGATATCCTCGACCGTCTCCGAGATCGTGTCCACCAAGGCGGCGCCCTGGTACTTGGAAAGCATGAACAAATCCCCGAAGATAGGGTCGATGGTTGGCGGCCGTGGATCCATCAATACGCCATTTATCGAAAAATGTCATGATTGATCAAACTGTACTTCTTCTGACCGGCGTCCCGGGTATTGGCAAGACCACTGTCATCAAATGCCTGGCAGCCCGTCTCACCGGACTTCCCATCGCCGGCTTCTATACCGAGGAAATCCGTGAGGGGAAATCGCGCGTGGGTTTCCGGCTGATAGGACTGCACGGCGGGGGATTCATCGAGGATGTCAAACAACAACCCGGCTCGGAGCTCTGGGAGGTGAACCGGGAAAACCGGAATGGGATGGTGGAAGAGGTGCTCGCCTGGCTGGAACGACGGGAGATCCACCCATGAACGTTCCTTCGCTGGAAGAATCGCTGCGCCGTCACGTCGGGCACTTGGCTGGCTGCATCGGAGAGAGGAACGTCTACCATCCAAGCTCTCTCGCGGCAGCCGAAGCCTATATCAGTGAATGCTGGCAGGCACTGGGTTTCGAGGTGGAAAGCCAGGTCTATGTAGTCAAAGGTGTCCCCTCGGCCAATCTTGAAGTGACCCTGCGGGGGCAGGAGTGTGGCGATGAAATCATTCTGCTGGGGGCCCATTACGATACCGTCATCGGCTGCCCTGGGGCCAACGACAATGCCAGCGGGGTGGCCGCGCTGCTGGAACTGTCCCGGCTTCTGCAAAAAAGCAGGCTGCCTCGCACTCTGCGCTTCGTGGCCTTCGTCAACGAGGAGCCGCCCTTCTTCTATACCCGCCAACAAGGTAGCTGGCACTACGCGCGGATGGCCCGCAAACGTGGGGACAACATACGCTTGATGCTGTCACTGGAGACCATGGGATACTATTGCGACCAGCCCGGATGCCAGCACTACCCCCCACTGTTCCGATGGTTCTATCCTGCGGCGGGGAATTTCATCGCCTTCGTCTCCAATTTCAGATCCCGTCCCCAGCTGATTCAGCTGTTCCAGGCATTTCGCGCCTCGAGCAACTTCCCGGCCGAGCGCCTGGCTACCTTTGCCTGGATTCCCGGCGTCGCCTGGAGCGACCACCGCTCCTTCTGGCATCAGGGATACCCGGCGGTCATGGTGACCGACACTGCGTTCTACCGATATCGCTGCTACCACTGTCCCTGTGACACCCCGGAGAAACTGGACTATGGACGATTGGCCGAAATCACCCAAGGATTGGGCGGGGCAATGAAACGGCTGGCGCAGTGATCATTTCCCCTCGCCCCGTAGCTTGCAAAATTTCATCCTTCCTGGGAACCGAGGGACAACTCCGATCTGCATAACCTGGAATACCCATGTCCGCAGATAAAAAATAGCTTGCCACCCCCTAAAGTACGACACATCCTTCATCCTGTAAACTTTTCTGACACTCTATCCCATGAACCGGCGGTGGATGGCCCATTCCGTGGCAGGAGATAAGCAGCCCTATACAGGTTTAAGCCTTGGCACGCCTTCCTTGGCACGCCAGCCAACCGCAACAGACCCCTTGGACTTTCTCTTATATTCCAAACCACCTTCACTGGATACACCAACCTCGCGTCGGACGAAGATCAACGACGTCGCTTTCTGCCCGTCACCCCCATCAGACCAAGCACACCGCTTCCGAACAGCCAGATCGCTCCGGGGATGGGTACTGGTCTGACATCGCCGTCGTGGACGGCCCATGCGAACCGTAGAAATGTCTTGCTCCTAACACCTAAGCTACCATCGATGCCGCTAACAATAGACGCAGCTATTGGTGAGCCGTTAACACTGACTTCGTTGTCGATCCAATAAAATGCGGAATTGTCTGCTGGAACTGCGTTAGCAAGCTGGACATTACCAAACGTGGCCGTCATGCCTAATAGGCCCTCGCGGTTATACAAGTCCGTCAATTCCGAATTGACCGGATCGCCAGTCGTAGCATCAAACTGTGTGATCTTTGGCAGGCGCCAGCCAGGAATGCCTTGATAATTCAGTGTCTGCACCCACGCCTTGGCACCCCACCAGGTCATATTGCCGCTGTAACCCGTATTGTCTTTGAAGAAATCCGTTTGTACCAGTGTATGGCCAGCCACCGTACCCACATCGGTGATGATCTGTGTCACACGCGCATCTGTCAGGTCTTGTTTAGCAAAGTTGGGTGTCTTCAGCCAGGTGACATCGAGGACCGGGTCGTAGACGAGGCCATTTATGGTATCCACCTGGAGCGCGGCCTGCGCCAACCACGGAAGCAACATCAACACCATTCCAAAAATTTTCTTTTTCATAACTGTATACCGTTTGAGGTTATTTATTTAATGAGAAAATATTAAATCGCTTACGGTTGCGACTTCCTTATGGTTTCACCCTTCCCCCACACTTTGAAGCCGCAAATACCATGCCTATTCGAGTTTTTCCTTATCATTCCAGTAGGTTAAAAAACACTAACCCAAGAGGCGCTACTGATCTCGCCGGGATTTGTAAAATTTTTCAGACAGTGTCAGAAAAGCCTGCAAATGCAGGGATATAAACTCCCACTGCCCCCACCTGCCAGAAAATGATAGATACTCCGTGAAATAGTCACGGTAACGTTCATGAAATCTTTTTTCACCCAAGAGCCCAAGAGCATGAAAGTCAGAAGCAGGAGGCAGGGACTTGTTTGAAGGGCGTCCCCGGCCTGGAAGGTCGGGGTCCGAGCCCCCATGGATGGGTTCACGGCATCCCTGAAAACAAGTCCCTGCCTCCTGCCCCAAGGTATCTTTCACGGTAACGTTCATGAAGCCCCTGGCATCATCCCTGCAGATGAAAGATTGCAGGTTGGGGTTGAACAAAGCGAAACCCAACAATCATCACATGGCGGGTTTCGGCTTCGCCTCTAACCACCCTACGAAGTCTATGGTCAGATTGGAAACCCTTCCATACAAGGAATAGCCCAACCCTCACCCTGAGGGAAAAAATCCCCCTTTGATAAAGGGGGAAGGAATCCCTTTTCAATTCCACCCCTGTCTCATCATCCCCTCTTGGGAAGGAGATCTTTCACGGTAACGACCATGATGTGCCTGCCATCACCCCGGAAAATGAAAGATAACGGGAGGGTGCGTTCTACGCACCACTCATTGGTGCATGCAATGCTCCCTACAGCTACCTCAATGGATCTTTCACGGTAACGCTCATGAAGCCACCATTTCACCCCGAAGCATGAAAGAACCAAGCAGGGAGCAGGGGAGTGGTTTGAGGGCGTACGCGGCCTGGACGGCCGCGTCCGAGCCTCCAGGGAGGGATTCACGGCGTCCCGAAAAGCACTCCCCTGCTCCCTGCCCACACGTATCTTTCACGGTAATCCCTATTTTCCGCTGAACGCCGACTGGGTTATGATGAAACCTCATCCAATACGGCGAGGAGATCTTCTATGAAACTCTATTACGCCCCTGGAGCCTGTTCCCTCTCCCCCCACATCGTCCTGTGCGAAACAGGCTTGCCTTTCGAAATGGTCAAAGTCGACCTTGACACCAAGCGGACTGAAGCTGGTGACGACTACCATCGGATAAATCCCCTGGGTTACGTGCCAGCGCTGGAACTGGACGATGGCACGGTACTCCTGGAAGGTCCCGCCATCGTACAGTACCTGGCAGACCAGGCCCCGGCACGGCAGTTGGTGCCTCCCGCCGGTACTTTTCCACGCTATGTGCTGCAGCAGTGGCTTAACTTTATCTCCAGCGAATTGCACAAGGGCTGTGGCGCCCTGTTCCAGCCCGACCTGCCTGAGGATGTCAAGGCCTCTTTCCGCAGAAGACTGGGAGACCGGTTTGCCTATACTGCGGGACACCTCGGTGACCAGGATTATCTCCTGGGTGATCTTTTCACCGTGGCTGACGCTTATCTGTTCGTGGTGCTGAGCTGGCGGGACTATATCGGCCTGGACCTCAGCCCTTGGCCGGTGCTACTGCAATATTCCGATCGCATCATGGCCCGCCCAGCGGTGAAACAGGCGCTGCGCAACGAAGGTCTGGCCACATAGGCCATGGTGGAGACCATCCCCCTGACACCGGGCCGGGAGAAAATCTCCGCCGCCTGGCTGCAGGACGAGACCGGGGCGCTCAAGGCTCTCCTCCCGGACGCCGAACTGCCTGAGCCCAGCCGTCGAAGGATAAAGGAACGGGCAAAGGGACTGGTGCTCGAGGTACGCCGCCAACGTCACCCCCTCGACGCCTTCCTGCACGAATACGATCTGTCCACCCACGAGGGTATCCTGCTCATGTGCCTGGCAGAGGCGCTACTGCGTATTCCCGATCCGGCGACCGCGGAGCGGCTGATCCGCGACAAGCTCAGCAAGGGACACTGGGACGCCCATCTGGGCCACAGCGGTTCGGTGTTGGTCAACGCCTCCGCCTGGGGACTGCTTTTGACCGGCAAACTGGTGAGTCTGGAGCAGGCAATCGATCAGGAGAACCTGCTGGAACCCCTGCTGCACCGCAGCGAATCGCTGCTGCGCGAACTGATCACCCGGGCGATGCGCATCCTGGGTGGCCAGTTCATCCTGGCCCAGACCCTCGATGAAGCCTTGGAACGCTGCGATCCCAAAGGGTGCTATTCCTTCGACATGCTGGGCGAGGCGGCCCTGACCCAAGCCGCCGCCGACCGGTATCTGGCCAACTACCGCCAAGCCATCAGCGTCCTGGGACAACAGCGACCCGGCCCCCACAGCGAAATCTCGGTCAAGCTCTCAGCCCTCCATCCCCGCTATGAACACTCCCAGCGCAGCCGCGTTCTGGCCGAACTGGGGCCCAGACTACTGACCCTGGCGAAACAGGCCAGATCCGCCGGCATCGGTCTGACCCTGGATGCCGAGGAGGCCGACCGGCTAGACTTGATGCTGGATCTGTTCGAGGCGACCTTCGCCCATCCGGAGCTGGCGGACTGGGAAGGTCTGGGACTGGCGGTCCAGGCCTACCAGAAACGCGCTGCCCCACTCATCGATCATCTTGCCGATCTGGCCCCCGGCCGGCACAAACGCATCCCTTTGCGCCTGGTCAAGGGCGCCTATTGGGACACCGAGATCAAGCGCGCCCAACAACAGGGGCTGACCGGCTACCCTGTATTCACGCGCAAAACCAACACCGACGTGTCCTGGCTCGCCCTCGCCCAGCGGATCCTCCAGGCTGATGATGCCTTCATCCCCCGCTTCGCCACCCACAACGCCCATTCCGTGGCCTGGGTGCTGGAGGCCGCCGGCCAGCGAAGCCTCGAGTTTCAGCGCCTCCACGGCATGGGAGAGGCACTGTACGACGCGCTGCAGCAGCAAGGGGTGACGATACCCTGCCGTGTCTACGCTCCCATCGGCAGTCACCGCGAGCTGCTGCCCTACCTGGTGAGACGGTTGCTGGAGAACGGCGCCAACACCTCTTTCGTCAACCGACTCAGTGACGAGCGCCTGCCGGTGGAGGATGTCGTCGCCGACCCGGGAGAGAAGGTTCGCAGCCTGGATTCCATCCCCAATCCCAAGATCCCCCTGCCACCTGACCTGTACCTGCCTCGGCGACATAACTCCAACGGTCTGAATTTTAACGACCCTTTGATCCTCAACCGGCTGACTGAAGATCTGACGCCCTTGTTGTCCAGCCGGTGGGAGGCGGTTCCCATGGTGGCGGGCGCAGCAAAGGAAGACGCGGAAAGAGAGGTGAACAGCCCGGTCGACCATCGCTCCATCGGCAACGTCATTGAAGCCGGTGAAACACTGATTGCAGAGGCCATGGACCACGCTGAGAAAGCCTTCTCGGCATGGGAGCTAGCGGGGGCGGAGCACCGGGCCCGGTGCCTGGAGCACGCCGCCGAACTGTTTGAGCGCCATCGCAACCAGTTTCTGGCGCTGTGTGTGCGCGAAGCTGGAAAATGCCTGCCCGACGCGGATGCCGAGGTACGCGAGGCAGTGGACTACTGTTACTACTATGCTGCCGAGGCCCGGCGGCTGTTTTCATCTCCCCTGGCATTGCCTGGCCCGGCGGGGGAGAAAAATCAGCTGGTCTTGCGGGGGCGCGGCCCCTTCGTCTGCATCAGTCCCTGGAACTTCCCGCTGGCCATCTTCACTGGTCAGGTGACCGCCGCCCTGGCCGCCGGCAATACCGTCATCGCCAAACCCGCAGAGCAGACACCCCTGACCGCCGCGCTGGCAGTCAGACTGTTGCATCAGGCCGGTATTCCTGGCGAGGTGCTCCAGTTTCTCCCCGGCGGCCCCGATACCGGCGCCGCCCTGGTGAACGAGCCCCGGGTCCGGGGCGTGGCCTTCACCGGCTCCACTGAGACCGCCCACGACATCGCCCGCCGGCTGGCCGGTCGTGATGCCCCGCTGGCGGTTCTGATCGCCGAGACCGGAGGGCAGAACGCCATGATCGTCGACAGCTCGGCACTGCCGGAACAGGTGGTCAACGACGTCCTGGTGTCGGCCTTCAACAGTGCCGGCCAGCGCTGCTCGGCGCTGCGGGTGTTGTTCCTGCAGCAGGAGGTCGCAGACACCATCCTCGACATGCTGGCAGGGGCGTTACAGCAGAGGATCCTTGGTGATCCGGCGGAACTGAGCACCGATATCGGTCCACTGATCGATCAGGCGGCGCAACAGCGTCTCGAAACACACTGTCTGCGCATGGACCGCGAGGCCAAACTCATCGCTCACCTGGAGCCGCTGGAGAAACCGGGCGGCTTCTGGTTCGGACCCAGGATCTACGAAATCGATGCCTTGGAACAGCTGGACTGCGAAGTATTCGGTCCGGTGCTCCATATCATTCGTTACCGTGCCGATGATCTCGATGGAGTATTGGAAGCGATCCACCATACAGGCTACGGTCTCACCCTGGGAATCCACAGCCGCATCGAGGAAACCGTGGACCACATCGCCCGTCATGCCAGGGCAGGCAACCTCTACGTCAACCGCAACATGATCGGCGCCGTGGTGGGAGTGCAGCCGTTCGGCGGCGAGGGGTTGTCGGGGACCGGCCCCAAGGCGGGCGGCCCCCACTATCTGCCGCGTTTCGCCACGGAACGGTCTATGACCATCAATATGGCGGCCGTGGGCGGCACTCCTGAGCTGTTTCGTGAGTGAACACAAACAAGATGAGCGAATCCACGGCAAACAATGAACAACCCGCACGCTTGAAGGTGGTCTTCGTAACCGATCGAGCCCTGGTCCATCAAAAATCGGCGCTGGCGACAGCGCCGCCCGGGGTGGAAGTCACGATGCTGCGGCGTCCCGAACGTGAGACCCTGCGCCACCACCTGGGCGAGGCACAAGTACTGGTCACGGAACGACAGGGCCGGGTGGACGCCGGGCTGATCGCTGCCGCACCAAAGCTGAAGCTGATTCAGCGCCTGGGATCGATGATCCACGACATCGACCTCGATGCAGCCCATGCGCATGGCATCGCTGTCTGCCGACATCCTCTCCTCACCTGCATGGCGGTGGCAGAACACGCCCTGATGTTGATCCTGGCCCTGCTCAAGCGGCTACCCGAGATGACGGCCATTGCCCTGGCAGCCGGTGACTGGGGACCGTCCCGACGCACCGATGAGAACACCTTCGCCTTCAACTGGTCGCGCCGGGAAAACATCGACTGCCTGGCCGGAAAAACAGTGGGGATTCTTGGGTTCGGAGAAATAGGGGCGGAACTGGCCAGACGCCTGGGGGGCTTTTCGTCCAGATCCATCCTGTACCACAAACGCACCCCGTTGCCTGCGGCGGCGGAACGGGAACTGGGCATCGTCTATACCGACAGGGACAGCCTGATACATAGCTCGGAGATTCTCGTGGTCCTGCTGCCTTACACGACCGCGACCCATCACCTGATGGATAGCCGGGCACTGCAGGCACTGCCCCAGGGAGCGCTGCTGGTCCATTGCGGCAGTGGCGGAATCATCGACGAGCAAGCGCTGGCAACCGAACTGTCCTCCGGTCATCTGACCGGTAGCGCCCTGGATACCTTCGAATGGGAGCCGCTGCAGCCCGACAACCCCCTGCTGCCACTGGCACGCGAGCCAAAACACAATGTGCTCCTCACACCCCATACCGCAGCCGGAACCCGGGAACTGGCCAGGCGGGAATACAGGGGGATCTGGGATAACGTGCAGCGCTTGCTGGCAGGACAGGCTTTGAAGGAGCGGGTCATATAACGCCGGATCATTGGACGATTTCACCGAACAAACCCCAACGAGGCGGGATTTGCCTCTTCACGCTGCGGTAAGGGTCATGCGCTATCGCTTCCTTGGATCGGCCCACTCATCCCAGGGCTTCAAGATTGGCATACGACAGCATCAACCATTTGACGCCGGCATCATCGAAGTTCACCTGGACCCGGGTATTCTTCCCATCTCCTTCGCACTGCAGGATCACGCCTTCGCCGAAAGCGTCATGGCGAACCCGCTGCCCCAGCTTCAGCCCACCTGGACCCGTGGATGAAGTAGTGGCAGCCGTGGCGGGAAGGGTGATACGGCAGGTCTCGCGGATCTCCTCCAGATGCTCTGGGGGGATCTCACGCAGAAAACGGGATTCGCGTGGATACGTCTCACGACCATAAAGACGCCGGCATTCGGCGTAGGTCATATAGAGCTTCTCCATCGCCCGGGTCATGCCCACATAACAAAGGCGCCGTTCTTCCTCCAGACGGTTGGCGTCCTCCAGAGACTGCATGGAGGGAAACAACCCCTCCTCGAGCCCGACCATGAACACCAGGGGGAACTCCAGCCCCTTGGCGGAATGCAGGGTCATGAGCTGGACGCTGTCCTCGGAGGCCGAGGCCTGGGTTTCCCCCGCCTCCAGGGCGGCATGAGCCAGGAAGATCTCCAACGGACCACCGGCCTCATCCTCGTCCTCATCGAGCGGCGCGAACTGTCGCGCGGCGCTCACCAGCTCCTTCAGGTTCTCCACCCGTGCCTCACCCTGACCCCCCTTCTCCTTGCCGTAGTGATCGATCAGGCCGCTGCAGTCCACCACCCGCTTGACCTGCTGCGTCAGAGTCAACCCACGGGTGGTCTCATCCAGGGTGTCTATCAGTTCAATAAACTTGAGCAAGGCGTTGCGGGCCCGCGCGGTCAATAGATCAGACTGGCATAATTGCTGTGCCGCCTGCCACAGGGAGATGTCCTGCTCGCGGGCCAGATCCCGGATGGCATCCACACTGCGAGCGCCGATCCCGCGAGTGGGCAGGTTCACGACTCGTTCGAAGGAGGGATCATCGTCCCGGTTGGCGATCAGACGCAGATAGGCCAACGCACTCTTGATCTCGGCACGCTCGAAGAAACGCAAGCCACCATACACCCGGTAGGGGATCCCCGCAGCCAGGAGCTGCTCCTCGAACAGGCGCGACTGGGCATTGGAGCGATAGAGAATGGACACTTCGCTTCTCTGCCCACCCGGTTCCAGCCACTGCTGAATCCGGCCGATGACAAAGCGCGCCTCGTCCAGATCGTTGAAGGCGGCATAGACGGAAATGGGTTCCCCCTGTCCTCCTTCGGTCCACAGCTGCTTGCCCAGCCGGCCCCGGTTTTGGGTGATCAGACCATTGGCGGCATCCAGGATATGTCCGGTGGAACGATAATTCTGCTCCAACCTGACCAGCCTGTGATTGGAGAAATCCTGCAGGAACCGTTGGATGTTCTCGATCTTGGCGCCACGCCAGCCATAGATGGACTGATCGTCGTCACCGACCACGAACAGGTTTTCATTGTCCCCGCTCAAAAGGCGCAGCCAGGCATACTGAATGGCGTTGGTGTCCTGAAACTCGTCCACCAGGAGGTGGGAGAAGCGGCGCCGGTAATGTTCGAGCAGGCTTTCGTGATCACGCAGCAGTTCGTGGGCCCGCAGTAACAGTTCGCCGAAGTCCACCAACCCGCCACGCTTGCATTGCTGTTCATAGGCCTGATAGAGATCGAGCATCTGGCGTTCGAACAGATCACTGGCGACGAGGTGCTGGGGCCGTCGACCTTCGTCCTTCTGGGCGTTGATATACCATTGCACCTGGCGCGGCGGCCAACGGCCCTCGTCCAGTTTCATCTCGCGTATGATACGGCGGATCAGGCGGTATTGATCGTCCCCGTCGAGCACCTGAAACCCGTCCGGCAACCCCGCTTCCCGGGCATGTCGACGCAGCAACCGATGGGCCAGGCTGTGGAAGGTACCGAGCCACATACCGCGGGTGTCGATCTGCAGCAGGGTCTCCACGCGACCACGCATTTCCCTGGCCGCCTTGTTGGTGAAGGTCACCGCCACCAGGGAATGGGGCGGCAGGCTTTCCACCCGGATCAGCCAGGCCAAACGGTGCACCAGCACCCGGGTCTTACCGCTTCCGGCCCCGGCCAACACCATGGTCGGCTGGAGCGGAGCGCTGACGGCTTCACGCTGGGAGTCATTGAGGGAGTCGAGGATCGAGGTAATATCCATAGGTCTATTTTAACGGATTGAACCTGGGGGAGACCCTGAAAAATCCCTTCCTCGCGACATTTCAGACCACAGAGTCTGAATCGCAACCAGCGACTGCGCTCGCAATCTGCAAATGACAAGGCAGTCCCGCTCTGCAAGTGTCCCTTGAATTATGCAGGGTGACCCCATATTTACGATATACTAGAATGCAATTTCGTCACTGAATGAGAGGTAATGGCCATGAATTTCGATTTCAAGCGCATGCTCAAATTTGAACGCAATGTGGGGGATCGGGATCAGAAGATCCGGTACGGTGTCGGTGTTCTTTCGATTCTTGTCTCTGTCTTTCTGGGCAGTGTCCCCCTGCTGCTGCTGGGTATCGGCCTGCTCGTCTCCGGCTACACTCATTTCTGCCCCATCTATGCAGGCATGGGCAGGAGCACTTTTTCTTCCTGCTGCGGAAACAAGGCCAAACAAGAAGAAGGTCATGCCTGCTGTGGTGGTAAAGAAGACAAGGCACACCAACACTGATCTCCCGTTCCCCCGACTCTTTGGCGCAGGGAAGCGCGCCCTCCTTTCCTTGACTCGATCTTCACTTTTGCCCCAGATTGCTATACTTGATTCTGAATTTCCGGGATCGAGGTCACATATTTCCCATGTTTATCTCAGACATCATGGTTCTCCGGGTCACGGCCGTCGAAATGGACGCCAGCCTGCAACTGGTCAGGGGCATCCTGGAGGAATCCGGTTTCCACCATCTTCCGGTCGTGGAAGGGAAAAAGCTGGTGGGGGTCATCTCTGAACGTGAGATGCTCAAATGGGTGAGTCCCTATGTAGGCACTCTGGCGGAAACCGCACGTGATCGCGATACGCTCAAAAAACGCGCCCATCAAATCATGGACAGGAATCTATACTGTGTCCGCCCGGAGACCGCTATTCAGGCCGCCACCGCCATGCTGTTGGAGTATCGTCTGTCGGTCTTGCCGGTGGTTGACCGCAACCGCAGACTCAAGGGCATCGTGACCTGGAGGGATTTGTTGCGCCACCTGAATGATCAGTCTCAGTCCCTGCGCTGATAATCGCCTTCGATGATCCTTGGCTCTCCACCACCGGGAGCACCAGGACCACCGGGCGTTTGCTGAATCAGCCATTTCTTGAGGATATACTGGGCGATTTTCCTGCGAGTCGAGGGAATGAGGCATAGAAAGCCGAGTGCATCGGTGAAGAAGCCGGGCGTCAACAGTAGCGCCCCACCCACCAGAAGAATCGGCCCTTCCACGATCTCAAGCGCTGGAATCTTGCCCTGAGCCAGGCTCTGCTGCAAACGAAACCAGGTGTGAAACCCTTCGATACGCAGCAGCCACGCCCCGAGCACCGCCGTGAAAACCACCATGGCGACCGTTGGCAGGGGGCCGATGATGCCACCAATGACCAGAAGCATGTAAATCTCGATCAGTGGCACGATCAAAAAAACCAGAAACAATAAACGGAATGGTTGCATGTTTGAGTATGATATGAGGATGAAATTGCGGTCCATTATGGCACTTTCTTGCCCATGAGCACACACTATCGAGTGGTTTTTTGCACCTGTCCGGATAGCGACACCGCCATAGAGCTGGCCAAGGGACTGGTGGAGGCGCATCTGGCCGCCTGCGTCAATCTGCTCCCGGGTATCCAATCAGTGTACTCATGGAAAAGGCAATTGCAGATCGACCACGAAGTTCTGATGGTCATCAAAACCCGGCGGGACCAATTGAATGACATGGAACAGTTCATCCTCGCCCACCATCCCTATGAACTTCCGGAAATCGTGGCGGTCTCGATCGATCATGGCAATCAGGATTATCTAGAATGGGTAAGTACATGG
>CAYUPV010000028.1:0-18777 GCA_964445885.1 uncultured Methylococcales bacterium | reverse complement strand
GGAGGTTTGCAGATCCAGATCATGGCCGGCGCCGGTCAAGAGCGAATCGAGAAGTTCGATCAGTGGAGGACCCACCTGCGCCTAGCCTCAGGCGGCAGAGGTACGCAGCAGGCTGCGCCGTGGGGCCTCCAGACGCGCTGCCTCCTCTGGCAGTACTTCCTCGATGCCGTCAGGCAACAGCCAACGGTCGGTGGGTAAACCTTGGACGGGCATAGGCTCGACCCTCGAAAATCAATGGGTTGAACACGAATCCGGCCCCGCGATCACTCACGGGGCCGGTACTCTTTGGCTGGCTCCCACCGCCGGATTAGCGTGCTGGACGCTCGCGCTTGAAGTAGCGGAAGAAGTCAGAGGTCGGATCGAGCACGATCATGTCACCTTCATTTTTAAACGTCTGCTGATAGGCATTCAGACTGCGGTAGAAGCTGAAGAACTCCTTATTCTTACCATAGGCCTGAGCGTAGATGTCCGAAGAGACGGCATCCCCTTCCCCGCGGATCTTCTCAGCATCCCGTTGGGCTTCGGCAACGATTACCTCGCGTTGTCTGTCAGCGTCAGCCTTGATCCTTTCCGACGCTTCCATCCCCTGGGAACGGAATTCCTTGGCCACCCGTGCACGTTCAGACCGCATCCTCTCATACACCGAGCTGGAAACCCGTGGCGGCAGATCGATGCGCTTGATTCGAATGTCGATGATCTCGATCCCCAACTTCTCGGCGATTGGCTGGGTCACCTGCAGGAGCAGCCCCCTGATCGCTTCCCGGTCGGTAGACACCAGTTGCCGGATGGTGCGTTTACCGAACTCGCTGCGCAGCTCATCCTTGATGATCTGATCCAGCCGCACATTGGCCTGGCGGGGATCCCCACTGACTGTGATGTAGAACTGCTTGACACTCTTGATCCGCCACTTGACGAACGAATCGACGATGACGTTCTTCTTCTCCGAAGTCAGGAAGCGTTCCGGCCTGGAATCCAGGGTCAGAATCCGGGCATCGAATTTCTTGACACTGTTCCAGACAGGTACCGGAATCTTGAAATGCAGCCCCGGCTTGTAATCGTAGCGGACGATTTCACCAAAGCGGAACTTGATCGCTTTCTCGGTCTGGTGAACAGTGAACACCGAACCGTACCCCAGGATGAGCAGGAGTACCAGGATCCACAGAGCTATTTTGGACTGTGCCATTAACGTCCCCTCCCTTCACGTCCACGAACAGTGTGGCGTAATGCCGGCCGGCGCTGCAGCATCTTCTGCGCAGCTTCAGGTCCTGACAGACCCTCCGCCTGTGGCATGACAGTGGAGGAATGATTGCCTCCCCGCAGCTTGTCCAGAGGCAGATAAAGCAGATTGTTGCCACCTTTCACATCCACCATGATGGTCTCCGCCCTTCCAAGGACCGATTCCAGCGCATCCAGGTACAAACGGGTACGGGTCACTTCAGGGGCCCGCTCGTATACCGTCAGGATCTGTTCGAAGCGACTGGCACCCCCTTGGGCCTTGGCAATGACCTTCTGTTTGTAACCCTGGGCCTCTTGCAAAATTCTTGCGGCCGCACCGCGGGCTTTGGGGATCACTCCGTTGGCATAGGTTTGGGCCTCGTTGATGAACCGTTGCTTGTCCTCACGCGCCTTGATGGCATCCTCAAAGGCATCCTGGACTTCTTCCGGAGGCTGCGCATCCACCAGGTTGACGGTCTCGATGGCAATACCGGACACATAAGTGTTCATGATTTGCTGGACCAGCTTCTTCACCTCGGCGACAATCTGGCTGCGGCCTTCCGTAAGCACGAAATCCATGGTGTGGCGGCCGACCACTTCGCGCAGGGCGCTTTCCGTCACCTCGCGCAATGTCTTTTCCGGCTCCTTGATATTGAACAGAAAATCGCGGGCACGGCTGATGGTGTACTGAACCGCCAATCGTACATCGACGATATTTTCATCCCCGGTCAACATCAATGCCTCCTGGGGGACCGTTCCGGCGTTGGTGCGGTATCCCAGCTCGAGAAAACGTTGATGTTCGACGTCAACGATATCGACCGCTTCCACCGGATAAGGCATGTGCCAGTGCAATCCGGGCTGGGTGGTGTCGGTATAGCGGCCAAAACGCGTGACGACACCACGGTTTCCTTCAGTGACGGTATAGAAACCAGTCAACACCCACAGAAACAGCACTACCCCGACGATCAGCCAGATCACGAGCGTGGAAGCGGCACCACCGCCCCCGCCGCCGAACAGCCCACTCAATTTCTCTTGAATCGAGCGGATCATTTCTTCCAGATCCGGGGGACCACCCGGCTGTTCCTGTCCGCTCCAAGGATCTTTCTTGCCTCCACCCGGTTCATTCCAGGACATGGATTCGCTCCTAGTTGTTTTTCAACATTTTGCCTACCGCACCCAACTTAGCGATGGGCGCGCGTATCTTAGCATTCAATGACTGATCTCAGTCGTACAATTACAATTGGCGATGCCGTCCAGCACGCCCTTGTGGCGATTGGGCAATTCCACTTCCATGTTCCACCCGCCCGCCGGATCCACATCGTCCCGTATCACCCGTCCAAGCGCAAACAGCCGTGCCCTGACCCCTCCTTCACGGGGTAACAGGTGTACCTGGGCACGCACAGTACCGGCTGCCAACAATGCTTCCAGCGTTTCACCCAGAAGATCGAAGCCGGCCCCGGTCCTGGCAGCCAACCAGACCTGCCGTGGCCGGCCATTCTCGTCCTTGTCCAGGCGAGGCTGCCGTTCAAGGTTGTCGATTTTGTTGTACACTTCGAGCACCTTTCCGCGATCCACACCAAGCTCATCGAGCACCGAGTTGACTGCGGCGATGTTTTCCTGGCGTTGGGGACTGCTGGCATCGATCACGTGGAGCAGCACCTCCGCCTCCAAGGTCTCCTGCAAAGTGGAACGGAAAGCCGCCACCAGTTCGTGCGGCAAATGACGAATAAACCCTACGGTATCAGCCAGTATCGCAGCGCCACTCCCCAACTCGATCCGGCGCAGGGTGGAATCCAGGGTGGCGAACAGTTGATCGGCGGCATAGACCCCGGATGCGGTCAGAGCATTGAAAAGCGTGGATTTACCAGCATTGGTATATCCTACCAGGGCCACAGTAGGAAGATCGGCTTTCTTGCGTGCATTACGCCCCTGGGCACGCTGCTTCTCCACTTTATGCAAACGTCGCTGGATCTGCCGGATCCTTTGACCAATGAGACGACGGTCAGTTTCCAGCTGGGTCTCACCAGGTCCCCGCAGACCGATCCCCCCTTTTTGCCGTTCCAGATGGGTCCAGCCCCGCACCAAACGAGTGGCAGCGTGGCGCAACTGGGCCAATTCCACCTGCAGTTTCCCCTCGTAAGAACGCGCCCTTTGAGCGAAGATGTCCAGGATCAGACCTGTCCGATCCACCACACGCACCCCGAGGGCACGCTCAAGGTTCCTTTCCTGACTGGGAGACAAGGCATGATTGAACAGGACCAATTCTGCTTTCAGATCTTCCACCATCCTTGCCAACTCTTCCGTTTTTCCTTTGCCGATGAAAAACCGGGGATCAGGTTGACGCCGGCTTCCCTGGACCACCGCCACCGGTTCGGCGCCCGCAGACAGGGCCAGGGCCTCCAGTTCGGCCAGATCCTCGGCATCGAAAGCAGTAGCGATATGAACCAGGATAGCGCGCTCTCCGGCGCTGGGACGTTCAAACATTTGCATGGAGCCTTGAGGGCGGCTGCTGACGGTCACTCGTCCTTTTCGCCTTCATCCGGACCATGTGGGATTCGTACCGGCCGTGTCGGCACGATGGTCGAGATGGCGTGTTTATAAACCATCTGATTGACGGAATTCTTGAGCATGACCACATATTGATCAAACGACTCGACTTTGCCTTGCAGCTTGATCCCATTGACCAGATATATGGACACGGGGATATGCTCCTTGCGAAGGGTATTCAAAAACGGATCTTGCAAATTCTGGCCCTTAGACATCCTCTTTCTCCTTATTTTTTATTCCGGCACATTGGCACGGCTACCGCTGGGAACACAAGGGGATAATTGCGTATTAAATCAGATTCTATCCAAATTGGCTAATCACCTTTATCATAGACAATTTGGTAAGCGGCTAGTTTTATCCACCCCCCCATGAATTGGGAGGGTGAAATGCAGGGCAGGGAGGCCTCGACGCGGCAACATGCCTCGTGAGCCAAGCCGGGCAGGCGGTCACCGCCAAGCAGAGGGATTTAGTTGGCGGCCGGGTAAACCTGGATTGACACTAGTGTCCGGGTGACCCAGCCCAATCCGGTAACGGAAAAGCCCGAGTCACATAAGGGGCTTACTTGAGAGTTGGGCTCGTTGTTGGCCCCTCTTACCCAAATCATAAAACTGACAACTTGGAATAGGTACCGAACATGCAAATCCTTCTCGCCAACCCCAGGGGCTTCTGCGCCGGCGTTGACCGCGCCATCGAAATCGTTGAACGGGCCATCGATGCCTTCGGCGCCCCTGTGTATGTCCGTCACGAAGTGGTCCACAATCGTTATGTGGTGGACAATCTGCGCAAAAGAGGGGCGATCTTCATCGAAGATCTGGCCGAAGTGCCAGAAGGTGCCACCCTCATTTTCAGTGCCCATGGGGTCTCGAAACAAGTTCAGCAGGAGGCCGAGCGACGCAGCCTGAAAATCTTCGATGCCACCTGCCCCTTGGTGACCAAAGTTCATATCGAGGTCCATCGACTGGCGGCCCAGGGAAGGGAAATCATTTTCATCGGCCACGCCGGTCATCCTGAGGTGGAAGGCACGATGGGCCAATATCAGACCGACAACCCCAAGGGTGGCATCTATCTGGTGGAAACTCCAGAGGATGTGGATAAACTTCAGGTCAACGACCCCGACCATCTGGCCTATGTGACTCAGACCACTCTGTCTATGGATGACACTCAGGCAATCGTCGCAACCCTCAAGCAACGCTTCCCCAATATCGCAGGACCCAAGAAAGAAGACATCTGCTATGCCACCCAGAACCGTCAGGATGCGGTGAAAAATCTGTCGCAGCAATGCGATGTGGTGCTAGTGGTAGGCTCGCCCAACAGCTCCAATTCCAATCGACTGCGGGAAATCGCCGAGAAATTGGGAAAACCCGCCTATCTGCTGGACGATGCGGCTCACCTGCAACTCGAATGGGTCAAAGGTGCTCACACGGTCGGCGTCACCGCCGGTGCTTCGGCGCCGGAGATTCTGGTCCAGCAGGTCATTGAAAAACTTCGCACGTGGGGCGGGAAAGTGGCGCAAGAAACGCCAGGGGTGGAAGAAAAGGTGATTTTTTCCATTCCCAAAGGGCTCAAGAAAACCGCTTGAGTTCGTTCGATACGCCTAGACCACTGCCGGGTGACGGGGCCAGCTCACCGCAACGTCACCCTCCCGTTTACGTCGCAGCCAGCGCATAAAATATCCCCTTGGCAGGTTCATCCCGGTGACCACGTAATAAAGTAAATATTCATTATTGAGGGTCGAATCCAGCAGCCACAGTGCCGATTCCGTTCCACAGAGCAGCAGTTCATCTCCCGACTTCAATACCACCTGATGGTCGGGCAGGAACATCAACGTGCCCTCTTTGCTCTTGAGGGCAAACGGAACGATGGATAGTTCATCTTCCCGCAAGCGCGGATCCCGCAGAATATCACCGAGGCGAATTTCCGCCCCCTGCCCCCAGGCCTGATTCAACGCCTTGGCCTCATCCGGCACCAGCGACAGAGTCAAAAGCTGGGGAGTCGAGTCACCCAGTGACTGTTTGAGTGTTTCCAGCAATCTATCCATGAAAAGCGTATCGTGCAGGTGTTTGTCGATCAGGTAACTGAAAAAAGGCTTCAACAGAGGGGCAATCAACAGAAAAAGGATTTTGCGCGCGGTGATCAGAGAGGGCTGCATGATAATGTCCACATTGGCCGCATTGAAAACGATCTCGTTCTGGTGACGGTTCTGACGCACGATCATGAAGACCTCCGGATGCAGGCTGCGGGCATTGATCAGAATGCTCAGGTTCCGCCCGTCGTCGTCATTGGCTGCCACCACTCCCACAGCCTTTTGGATTCCCGCAGCATTGAGTGTTTTGGCAGTGGCCCGTCCACGAATATAAATGTCTATGTCTTCCTCGTGAGGCCGAGGATCGATGACCGCGGTATCCACTTTGAACCGGGTCAAGACCCGATAGACTTCCCGCCCCATACGGCCATATCCACAGATGATCCACCGGCCTGGAGGCGGCAAGTTCAGACGGGTGTTGAGTGTGATCCCACGAGCATGGGAGAGCCATTCATTGAGAATATAAAGACGGGGATTGCAGATTGCCGCCCCCAGCCCCTTGGCGAAGACCTTGAAGGGATCGACAACGTGGGTGTCGCTTCCCAGGGTGGCCAGGGTTTCCTCATGAAAAGTGGACGCCGACATGGCAATGATCTTGATCTCGGGATTGAGCAGTCGCGACACTGCCGCGATCTTCAAGTTGTCTTCTTCGTCATGGGTCAGGGCAATCACCCCTAAGCACAGCGGGGACCGGACACCCGCATCGATCAGGAATCTGGGTTCGATCGCATCGCAGCAAAGACCTGGCATCGGCACACTGTAGTCGCGCAGTTCCAGGGCCCGGATGCGGTGCTGATCCTTGTCGAGCACCACTGCCGGGATGCCGGCGTCGCTCAGGCCCCGCGCCAGCAGGCTACCGGTATCACCAAACCCACAGAGGATATAGTAGCCTTCACTAATCCTGCGCACCGCACGGATGAAATACCATTCTTCCCGGGCAAGTTGAAAAAAACGGTTCTGCAACAATCGGATAATGGAACCGATGGAATACAGCCATGTGACCACCGTCACCCACAGGCAAACAATCGCCCAGATCCGCTGGGCATCGCTGAACTCTTCTGGAATCTCACCGAACCCAGTGGTGGTGGCGGTGTACATGACGAAATAGAAGGCATGGAATATGCTCATCGGTTCGCCATTGCGTCCCGGAATCAGAGCCATCCCCAGGATCGCAACCGCATAGACGCAAATCAGCACGATGACGGGGGTACGCATCTCGCGCAGGACGATGAAGACGACCGGGTTACCTGCTTTATTATTAGCATCCGCCATGTGAATCAACGCCGCAACATCAGAGTTTCCGCCACCACCATCACCACCGAAACGATGTTGGCCACCAGAGCGCCACCACTGAGCGAGACGATACTGGCGGTCACGTCAGGCGTCAGACCAGTCTGGGTGACATGGACCACCACCGTCCAATAGATCGCTGCAGCGATCAACTCCAGATCCGCCACCAGACTGGTGGACAATAAAATGGCGCCGATCTGGGTGCGGTCTCCCAGTTTCAACCCAGTAGCTATCAGATTGACCACCACCAAAATGCTTAACTCATAGACGTTGTGATACTGAGGATTGTCCAACTCCCCGAGAAAGAAACCGAAATTGAGCGTCAACGCCATGACGATAAAAAAGCCGAAAATGACTTTTTCCAGATTCATATCACCCCCTTTTGTTTGAAAAACGGGCGGGTTTGCAACCTGCCTCTACCCCACTAGGCAACCTACTCGATTCAATTTGTAGTGACGGGCTTGAAACCCGCCCTGTACCCACCTAGGACGAACTTCGTTCGTTCATTGTCGCCGATTCCGTAACACCTCACATCCCACCAGTCCTGTGGGCGAGTACAATGTCCATCGCAGCCCGATTGCGATCCATGATACAAGGGCTCGATATACTTCGCTATTCGCCCACCCGGGGAACGGGAATTTGATTGCAAGGTCGAATCGAAGCCGACCAAACGATGCAGCATCAATGTAACGGTCTGAGGTGAGCATAGCTCAATCAATGAGAAATATTCCATTCTCCATTGCCTGCAGCCAGTGGCAAGGCAATAATGTCCTTTGAGCACCATGAACGACACACCATGAATGAACCCTTAACCAAAATGCGACTGGACAAGTGGCTGTGGGCTGCCCGTTTCTTCAAGACCCGCAGCTTGGCCACTGAGGCCATCAAGGGCGGCAAGGTCCACGTGGAAGGACAGCGGGTCAAACCCAGCAAGGAAATTGGTATCGGCAGCCGGCTGGAGATCACCAAGGAACCCTATACTTGGGAGATCACCGTAGTTGCCCTGAACACTCAGCGGCGACCAGCCAAAGAGGCTCTCATGCTCTACGAGGAGAGCCCCGAGAGTCATGAACACCGGCAACAGGAGGTGGCCCGCCGCCGCAGCGAAAAGGAAGCTGTGGGACAACCTTTGCGCCGTCCCGACAAAAAACAGCGGCGCCAGATCCATCGATTCAAGCGAGCGGTGGATTGATGGCAGCCGTCATCGACAGCTTCAAAGAGCGCGATATCTATACCGTGTCGCGCCTCAACCGTGAGGTGAAATGGCTGCTTAGCGACAGCTTCCCGAGGCTTTGGATCGAAGGGGAACTGTCCAACCTGTCAAGGCCCGCCTCTGGACACTGGTACTTCACCCTCAAGGACAACGAGGCCCAGGTCCGCTGCGCCATGTTCCGACGCCAAAATATGGATCTGGATTTCATCCCGGAAAACGGCATGCAGGTGTTGGTACGGGCCCAGGTTGGCCTCTACGAGGCTCGGGGTGAGTTCCAACTCATCGTGGACACCATGGAGGAGGCAGGCGATGGGGCCCTGAGAAGAGCCTTCGAGGCACTCAAAAAGCGCCTGGAGGCAGAAGGATTATTCTCCCCTGAAGTCAAACGCCCGTTGCCCTCCTGGCCTCGATGCGTCGGCGTGGTGACCTCCCCCACGGGCGCTGCCATCCGCGACATCCTGACCGTGCTCAAGCGACGTTTTCCGGCCCTTGAGGTCATCGTCTATCCCTGCCAGGTGCAGGGTGAAGGAGCCCAGCTCGAAATCGTCCAGGCCCTGGAACAAGCCAACCACCACGGTCGTTGCGACGTGTTGATCGTGGCCCGGGGAGGCGGTTCCCTAGAGGATCTTTGGCCCTTCAACGAGGAAACCGTCGCCCGCGCTATCCGCCACAGCCGAATACCGGTGGTGACCGGCATCGGCCACGAGATCGACTTCACCATCGCCGATTTTGCTGCCGACCATCGCGCTCCCACCCCATCAGCCGCCGCCGAGACCGTCAGTCCCGATGGCATCGCCTTGAAACATCGACTGCAGACCCTGAAAGGACGTTTGCAGAACCGGATGGGCCACCAACTGAAACAGGCTGCGCAGCAATTCCTGTGGCTGAGCAAACGCCTGCACCGCAACCATCCAGCCCGCCAATTGGGGGAAAAGATGCAACGACTGGACGAACTGGACGGCCGGCTGAGACGGGCACAGACTGGATTGATCCAAAATCACTGTCATCGCCTGGCCACCCGGATGGCCCAGCTCGATCGTCATCACCCCAGCACCCGCCTCGACCAGGCAAAGGCTTCGACAACACAACTGGAATCACGTCTGCAACAAGCCCTGGCGCACCATCTCAAAGCAGGGAAAATGCAGCTGGCGGAACTGGGGCGGGCACTGGATGCCGTCAGCCCTCTGGCCACCCTCAACCGCGGGTATGCTATCGTTACCCTGCCCGGAGGCGAAATCCTCACCCAGACCAGCGCGGTCCACCCCGGGGATGACATTTTGGTCAGGTTGGCTCAAGGCCGCCTGAAGTGTGAAGTAAACGAGGTCTACGATGATTAAACCACAACATCCAGGTCTATCCATCTGCCTATGGCTTGCCCTGCTGATTACCAACACGGCCCTGGCACAGCCCCTTCCTGTCGAAAGCCCGGTTCCTGGAGGCGTGGTGATTCTGGAACTGGGCCCACACCACGCATCCAAACCCCGGGTACGGTTCGAGGGCAAACCAGTGATGGTTATAGCCAATGAAGGGCAATGGACCGCCGTGGTCGGCATCCCCTTACAGACGCAACCAGGACCCCATCCAGTCGAGGTCATGCGGGGCGAGCGCAAGGAATCAATGGCCATCGACGTGCACTCCAAAGAATACCCGGCCCAGTACATCAAACTTCCCAAAGGCAAGGAACGCTATGTCAGCCCACCCCCCAAAGATTTGGCAAGGATCAAGCGGGAACGCAAAATTCTTGGGCGTCTGCTGTCAACCTGGAGGGAAACGGAGTCAGTGGACACCGACTTCCATTTACCCATCAAAGGCCGTGTTGGCAGCCCCTTTGGACTGCGCCGTTACTTCAACGGCGAGCCACGCAATCCCCATAGCGGTCTGGATCTGGTCGCCCCTGCCGGAACCCCGATCAAGGCCCCGGCGGCAGGCAGGGTCATCGAGACCGGCAATTTCTTCTTCACCGGCAACGCAGTCTTTCTCGACCACGGCCAGGGATTGATCAGCGGCTATTTCCACATGCAGCACATCGACGTCAAAGCCGGACAGATCGTCCACCGTGGCGACGTGTTAGGCACCGTCGGAGCGACCGGCCGGGTCACCGGCCCTCACCTGCACATGAATGTCTACCTCAACCGCACCAAGGTGGATCCCGAACTCTTCCTGCGCAGATATCTCAAAACCGCGGCAAAATAACCTCCCTATCAGTGCCAGCAATATATCCGGGACTCGTCGTTCCGGCAAAGAGGGCCGGAACCCGGATGCTATGTCAATGGAGTCAGCGTGGAACCCGGCTGCCGGCATTCGATGCGAGGATCGCGACAGGAGATGGTAGTGGCGAAAAATAAAAGGCGCCCAAAGGGGCGCCTAACGCAGATTCGCTGCAACGAATTCGTTTACTGATCGACGACACTCAAACCGATCTGGCTGGCGTAATACGCTGCCAGGTTCTTGATATCGTCTTCGGTCAAGCCCTGAACCATGGACTGCATAATAGGATTGTTCCGCTTGCCGGTCTGATAGTCCTCCATGGCCTTGATCAGGTAGCTTTCATACTGGCCGGCCAGGCGGGGAAAATTGGGTGCCGGTGCATTCCCATCCTCACCGTGGCAACTGGAACATTTTGTCGCCAGTTGCTTGCCCGCCTTGACATCACCGGTCACCAGACCTTCCTGTTTGTCGCTCCCAATTCCTGAGAGAAAAGCTGCAAAGTCGGCCATATCCTGGTCACTCATTGAACCTGCATTGCCTTCCATGCTGGGATGCTTGCGCGTTCCATCTTTATATGCCTTTAGCGCACTGATCACATAAGGTTCATATTGACCACCGATCTTTGGCACGTGATAGGCAGGATAAGCGTTGGTATAACCAGGAATACTGTGGCAACCTTTGCAAGTGAAGAACTTGATCTTACCCGCTGCCGCATCACCTGCCGCCATTGAAGCGGATGCGCCTGCCAGCATGGCAACCCCAATCACACCACTCCATAATTTTTTGCTTATCATTGATATTTCACTCCCCCTAGATAATGGATCGAATCCCAGAAATTCGTTTAGATTATAACAGGGCTTTGACCGCTTCCCTTTCCTGCAACAGTTCTTTTTCGGTCTCGGTCAGTTTCCCTTGGCAGAAATCGTTGATTTCCAGCCCTTCCACCACTTGGAATTCACGCCCACTGACAGTCACGGGAAAGGAGTAGACGACGTCCTGACTGATCCCGTAGCTACCGTCACTCAGCACTGCCATGCTGGCCCAGTCCCCTGAAGGGGTGCCGAACACCCAACTGCGCATGTGTTCGATAGCAGCGTGGGCTGCGGAACCAGCGCTCGAGTGTCCCTCGAGTTCGATGATGTTTTCCCCGCGATGTTGCACTTCAGGGATAAACTGGTTCTCGTACCATTCCCGCTCGACACACTCCAGTGCTGGACGACCCTGCACTTGGGCATGGTACAAATCGGGAAACATGGTGGCTGAATGATTGCCCCAGATGGTCATGCGGGCCACGTCGGTCACTGTCACCTGACACTTTACCGCCAACAGGCTGCAGGCCCGATTGTGATCGAGCCGGGTCATGGCGGCAAACTGCCTGGGATTAAGATCCGGAGCATTGTGGATCGTGATCAGGGCATTGGTGTTCACTGGATTTCCCACCACTAAAATCCTCGCCTCCCTGGAAACGACTCGATTCAGGGTCTTTCCCTGCTCGGCAAAGATGCCCGCATTGGCCTGGAGCAGATCCTTACGCGCCATCCCAGGCCCCCGTGGCCTTGCCCCGACGAGAAACACCAGCTCGGCATCGGCAAAGGCCTCGTCAGGATCATGACTGATGACGACATCCTGCAGCAAGGGGATGGCACAGTCACGAAGCTCCAAGGCGACCCCTCGCAATACCTTGGCCATTGGCTCGATATCCAGCAATTGTAGAATCACCGGCTGATCCGGCCCCAGCAGGTCTCCGGCGGCAATTCGAAACAGCAGGGAATAACTGATTCTGCCCGCTGCCCCAGTGACTGCAATACGTACTGGACTCATGTCGCCTAACTCCATTGATCATTTGCAGGGTGATGTGTTATTACTTTACCCTTATCAGGGAATTTTGCCAAAGCAAAATCGGTTTGATCATACCTCTCCTTCCATCATTACCGGCACTACCCAGTAGCGGATACCGCAAGCGTTGAAATCCACCCGCAATTGTCCCAGGAGAAAATTCAGGGTTTCCTGATCTATACATAACTGAAACCGTAACTGACGCTTGCGACCGGCAACCTGTTCGCCCAGGCTCAACCCTTCCAAACGGCTGGAATGGCCATGAATCCGGCTACTGGTAAAACCGTAACGCGCTTCATATTTCAACAGCCAATCGACCAGGGGCTCCTCCAGTTCAGGATTGGCGATCAGAGTCAGGAGAAACAGCTCATTCATCGGGCTTCCTCACCGAAACGACGATACAGTATGGGCAATACGATCAAGGTCAACGCGGTGGAAGTCACCAGCCCACCGATCACCACGATGGCCAGAGGCTTTTGAATCTGAGATCCTGGACCGCTGGCAAACAACAACGGCACCAGGCCAAAGGCGGCGATACTGGCTGTCATCAGCACCGGCCGCAGGCGCCGCATCGCGCCGACCACCACGACTTCACCGATGGGTTTGCCGAGGGCACGCAGTTGATTGAAATAGGTCACCAACACCACCCCATTGAGCACGGCGATCCCGAACAGGGCGATGAAGCCCACCGAGGCCGGCACCGAAAGATACTCCCCCGACAACCAAAGGCCGATCACCCCGCCGATGAGGGCCAGCGGAATGTTACCCAGCACCAGGAGGGCCTGACGCACAGAACGGAAGGTGGAAAACAACAGCAGGAAGATCAAACCGATGGCGGCGGGCACGACCAAAGCCAACCGCCGCGCGGCCCGCTGCTGGTTCTCGAACTGTCCCCCCCATTCCAGGAAATACCCACTGGGGAGTTTGATCCGTTGGTTCACCTGGCTTTTCGCCTCTTCGACGAAACCCACCAAGTCTCTTCCGCGGACGTTGGCGCG
Organism: uncultured Methylococcales bacterium; assembly: GCA_964445885.1. Lineage (GTDB taxonomy): Bacteria > Pseudomonadota > Gammaproteobacteria > Methylococcales > Methylothermaceae > Methylohalobius. Next base: position 5,387 of record CAYUPV010000028.1, on the reverse strand, counting down.
CACCACGGTATAACGCAGGCCGCGTTCACGTTCGACCGCCACCACCCCTTCACGTTTCTCCAACCTCGTCACGCTGGTGAGCGGAATGGCTTTTCCGCCGGGCAAACTCACCTGGAGCGCTGCCAGCCGATCAGGATCGGCTGGCCCGCGCAGCACAAGCGGGGTGCGCTGAGTTCCCTCCTGCACCACCCCCAACTGCAACCCTTCGATCTGACTGCGCAACAGCCGCGAGAGGCTGTCCACATCCAGGCCGACGCGGCCGGCTGCTAAGCGATCGACCATCACCTCGAGATATTGTGAGCCTTCATTCTGGCGTGTCATCACATCCAAGGCCCCCGGCACCTCCCGGACGACCGTACTGATCTCCTGGGCGAGGCGGTTCAAAGTGCCCAGATCGCTGCCGAACAACTTGATCGCGACGTCACCACGGACTCCGGTCAGCATTTCGGTCACCCGCATCTGGATCGGCTGGGTGAAACCAAAGGCGATGCCGGAAAAACCCTCCATTACCCGTCGCAATTTTCCGATCAGGGTGGGTTTATCCGCCACCGTCCATTGCTCTTTGGGTTTGAGCACCAGGAAGTGGTCGGTCTCATTCAGCCCCATGGGATCGAGCCCTATCTCATCCGACCCGACACGGCTGACGATTCGCTCCACTTCCGGCACCTGCGCCAGGATTGCCTGTTGGATCGCCAGATCGAGACGGACACTCTGGGCCAGATTGATGGATGGCAGTTTTTCAGTCTGGATCACGATGTCTCCTTCGTCCATCACCGGCATGAAAGTCTTGCCGATCAAGGTGTAGATCCCCCCCGTCACCACCAGAGCCAACCCTGCCGCAATCAGCACCGTGCGGCTGTGGTCCAGGCTCCAGCGCAACATCGGTTCATAGTAACGGTGCAGCAGCCGTGGCAACCAGGGTTCCTCGTGGGGCATGACTTTCAAGATATAGGAGGCCAGCACCGGGATCACCGTCAACGACAACAGCAGAGAACCGCCGAGGGCGAACACGATGGTGAGCGCTACCGGAGCGAACAGCTTTCCCTCCAACCCCTGCAGGGTCAGAAGCGGCAGGAACACGATGACGATGATCAGAATGCCTGAGGTGACCGGTGCCGCCACCTCCCTGGATGCGCGGTAAATCAGGTGCAGGCGCGGCAAACGGGAAGTTTTGTCCTCATGACTGAGAAAAGTGGCGATATTCTCCACCACCACCACGGCCGCATCCACCAACATCCCGATGGCGATTGCCAGCCCCCCCAGACTCATCAGGTTGGCAGACAGCCCAAAGCGCCTCATCATCAGGAAGGTGAATAAGGCCGCCAGCGGCAGAATCAGGGCCACCGTCAGGGCCGCCCGTAGATCCCCCAGAAACAACATCAGCAGGATAAGCACCAACACGATAGCCTCGACCAGGGCCTTGACCACCATATGGACCGCCCGGTCCACCAGCTTGCCGCGATCATACAACAATCTCACCTGGATTCCCGGGGGCAGGCCCGGGGCAATCTGCTTCAACTTGGCACGAACGCCATCCACCACCTGCCGGGCATTGGCCCCACGCAACCCCAGCACCAGTCCTTCCACCGCCTCCCCCCGGCCATTCTGGCTCAGGGCACCATAACGGGTCAGCGCCCCGACCCGGACTTGACCAAGATCTCCAACAGTGAGGGGAACCCCCTGTTTTTCCATGACCACGATCTGCCGTACATCGTCGAGGCTTTGAATACGCCCGCGGGTCCGAACCACCAGCGCCTCTTCCCCGATCTCCAGCCGTCCGGCACCGTCATTGCGGTTGTTGGCTTGCAATGCGGCAGCCAGCCGATCCAGGGTCACCCCCAGCGAGGCCAGCCTGGCGGCGTCCGGCAGCACCTCGAAAGTGCGCACATATCCCCCCAGCACGTTGACATCGGCCACGCCGGGCACGGTGCGCAAGGCTGGACGAATGACCCAGTCGAGCAGGCGGCGTTTCTCCATCAGAGTAAGCGTCTCTCCCTCGATGGTAAACATGAACATCTCCCCCAAAGGGGTGGTCAGAGGCGCAATTCCCCCTTCCACCCCTTCAGGCAGATCCCCCCATACTCCGTTGAGCCGCTCGGCCACCTGTTGGCGCGCCCAATAGACATCGGTGCCCTCATCGAAATCGATGGTGATATCGGTCAGGGCATACTTGGCGATGGAACGCAGCATCTTCTGGTGCGGCAGACCGAGCAACTCCAGCTCCAGCGGCAAAGTAATCCGCGCCTCCACCTCTTCAGGCGTCATCCCCGGTGCCTTGACGATGATCTTGACCTGTGGGGTAGAGACATCAGGAAAGGCATCGATGGGCAGGGTTCTGGCAGCCTGCCATCCCAGTCCGGCAAGGAGCACGGCCAAAAGCAGCATCAGCAACCGCTGGGTGAGGGCAAACTGGATCAGGACGTTCATCTCACTCTCCCTCCCCGACCCCCAGCCAAGCTGCCTTGAGGGCGGCCACCCCCTTGACCACCACTGCCTCCTGAGCTTGCAATCCCTTTTCCACATACACTGCCTCCGTGGTCACCCTGACCACGGTTACCGGACGCACTTCGAAACCGCCTGGTACCTGGACGAACACATACCGGTTGCCCTGATGCTCGCTCAATGCTGCTCGTGGCAGTTTGAAAACCCCGCTGGCAGGCACGTTCAAGCTGGCAGTCACCTTACGCCCTGGTTGCAGCCCACCGGACTCCGTCAACCCAGCCCGCACCAGGACTGTCTGAGTCTCCGGATCCACGGTAGGGGCCACCAACTGAACCACCCCTTTCGCATGCCGCGCTTCGACCCGCACCTCTGCACCGGGCGACAATCTGTCAGCGACCTGTACCGGCACTGCCAGCTCCAACCACAGCGGATGAGTCGCTGTCACCCTCACCAGGGGAGCGGCACGCGACACCCTTTCCCCCACCGAGACGTGAAGGGCGGTCACGACGCCACTGTCCGCAGCCCTGAGCACGAGACGGCTATTCAGCTTGCCGGTCTTCAGCACCTGTCCGATCGCTGCCGGATCCAGGCCCATCACGATCAATTCCCGCCGCGCCTGGGTAAAAGCCGTGCGGGCATGGCGCCAGGACTTCTCGGTCTCCAGCCAACGTTTGTTGGCAATAATCCCGGCCTGAAAAAGTTTACCCTCACGGACATGTTGCGCCTCGGCCACGGTGAGGTCGTTCCAGGTATCGATCAGGTGTTGCTGGTGCTGCAGCAATTCCGGACTGTCGAGACGCACCAGCACCTTTCCCCGGTCGACAAACTCACCTCGCGAGGTCATGACCTGGTCCACCACTCCAGCCAGCGGCGCACTGATGACGTGATCATTGCCTGGTGGCACGGTCACCTGCGCCGGGACCAACCCTATTGGAACGGTCTTGACCGGCTGTGGCAGCCGGGTTTCAACCCCCAAGCGTTGCAGTTTCTCTGCGCTCACTTGAACCGTTTCCATGGCTAGAGACAGCTGGTTCATACCCAGCATCACCAGCCACGCCGCGACCATCCATCCGGACCCTCTCATGGCAACACTCCCACCGCCTGGTTATAGCGGGCGGTATCCAGGTTGACACGGAGCTGCCACTGGCGGGCATCCCGGGTTGCTTGCTCGGCCATGACCTGAACCTTGAGCAGGTCGATCAGATTCATTTCCCCGGCACTGAATGCCTTGCGCGCCAAGGCAAGATTCTGTCGTGCCAGTTGGCGCCGGGTCTCGGCGGCCTCCAGCAGTACCTGGTCCACCTGCAGAGCATGTTCAGCCTCATGCAGATTCTGTTCCAGGCGCCGTTTGAGTTCCCCCCGCTCGACCTCGGCTTCGGCCAGAGTCACCCCCTGTGCTGCCACATTGGGCGCCTGATAATGCCCACCGCCAAAGGGGATAGTAAGATTGACCGCAATTCCGTGGGTAGTCGGCCCTCCGCGTTGGGGATGCTGATGACGACTGCCCAGCGAAAAAAAGACCTGCTGGTTACCGGTATCCGATTCGAACCGGCGCCATCGCACCAGGGCCTTCAATTCCTCGATCCGAGCGGTCGCGGCGGCGAGGAGCGGATGCTCCAAAGCGATGGTATCGATCGGAGAGCGCTGTTCTTTAAATTGTTGCGGCGCCCTGTCAATCCGCGTCAGATTCAAATAACGGCGCCGTGCATGCATCCACTCTGCCTCACTGGACAGAGCTTCGGCACGACGCTTGAGCAGATCGGTCCTGGCCAATAGCAGATCTGTGCGAGGCAGGTCGCCCGCCTCGACACGTTTGCGAACCGCCTCGGTCAGCTTCTCACTCACGTGGTAGACCTGGCGGGCGATTGTATAGTCGGCCTGTTTGAGTTTCAGGTTCCACAACGACTCCCGAACCAACCCGGCCACCTGTAGCGCCAGTGCCCTATGGTATTGCTGGGCGTAATGGCCGGCTTCATCCGCCACCTCATGAGCCGCGCTCTTCTGTCCCCATTTCCAGAGCATGAAGGTCAGATCGGTATCGATGTTCCACTCACCGGTATCATCGCCCACCTGATCCCCGCTATAGGTAGCCCCCAACATCATCGGCCCTGCCAATATCCCCCCCGAACGCCGATCCCAAGCGCGTGCCTGTTCACGGAAAGCGTCTGCAAGCCGGGTCCGGGGAAAATGGATAAGCGCAGCCTGCACCACCTCACTGAGCTCCAAGGAAGGGTCGTAGTGCAATTTGTCGACATGGGGGACCAGGAGATGCTCCTGGGCCTGCACCGATCCCCAAAAGGCGATCGAACAGGCGATTAACGACCTGAAAAAATATCTGAACATGGTTCTCTCCACGGAAAACAGCCAAACACAAACGGGTACGCATGGGCTGGGGAGGCTACCCGCTTATGGAATGACGGAGTCATATTCGGGTCAAGCGGGGACAGGGGCTGTCAGAGGGGAGGCGCGCGGGGAAAAGCGTGGAAGAAATTAGGTTTGAGAGGAGGTCCCTGGGGCCCTATCGTCACAAGAGTGGTTAGACGTGCTGGCGCAGGGAGAGACCAGGGACAGGAAAGCAGAAAACTGGTTGGAACGGTACAACAAATCGATTGCTGGCGCACGCCATGATCCGCCCCTACCACGATCCCATCGTGCTTTGCCGGAATGATCACGTCCGTGAACCCTTCAGCCAGGCTGATTGGCACCTCCAACCCGGGAAGATGTACCCCGGGGGGAGAGACATCCACACCCACATGAGCATGCACCAAAGGGGCAAATGCCTGTGGCAAGGCAATCAATATGATTGTCAGGAGTCGGATGTAAAACAATTCAGCTCTCCAGGTTTTGCGGGGCTGAGTATAACGGCTGCAGACCGGGCAGACAAGTTGTGGGGAGGGGCGGGGGAGTGAGGGGTGAGGGGTGAGGGGTGAGGGGTGAGGGGTGAG
>CAYUPV010000027.1:0-18865 GCA_964445885.1 uncultured Methylococcales bacterium | reverse complement strand
GGGCACCGAAGGCGCCACCCTCCGTATCTACATCGAGCGCTACGAGCCGGATCCCAGCCGCCATGACATGGATACCCAGGAGGCACTGGCAGATCTGATCGCCCTGGCCGAGCATCTGAGTGAGGTGAAAAGCCGCAGTGGTCGCCAGGGGCCTACAGTCATCACCTGACCACTATCAAATTACCGGGAGGTATACTGTTCCTTCCGGTAATACCTGCTCAAACGGAACACCACCGGACTCAGCAGCAATAGTGCCATCAGATTTGGCAATGCCATCAAACCGTTCATGACGTCGGCCACGGACCAGATGGTATTGAGCTTACCCAATGCACCCAGGGGAATGGCTGCCAGCCAAAGAAGCCTGTAGGGAAGGATCACCCACACGCCGAACAGGAATTCGGCACAGCGTTCGCCATAGTAGCTCCACCCCAAAATGGTGGTGAAGGCAAAGACCACCAGCCCACCGCTGACGATGTATGCTCCATAGCCAGGCAGACTGGCCTCGAATGCTGCCGTGGAAAGAGCTGCGCCATTGCTGCCATCGCTCCACAGACCACTGACGAGTATCACCAGCGCGGTGAGCGTGCACACGACCAGAGTATCGATAAAGGTCCCCAGCATCGCCACCATGCCTTGGCGCACAGGGTCATCGGCCCGGGCTGCCGCATGGGCGATGGGGGCGCTCCCCAGACCTGCCTCGTTGGAAAAGATACCACGCGCCACCCCATAGCGGATTGCCGCCCACACGACCGCCCCCGCCATTCCGCCACTGATGGCGGACGGCCCAAAGGCTTCGGTCACGATCAGTTGCAATGCTGCTGGCAGTTCCTGCCAATGCAGCACGAGAATGGAGCCTGCGGCGACAAAATAAGCAAGCGCCATCAATGGTACCAGCTTCGAGGCCACCTGGGCGATCCTGCGGATTCCTCCCAGAATCACCGCCCCAGTCAGCACCATCAGTACCCCGCCTGTCCAGCCATGGGAAATACTCCACACAGATTCCACCGCATCGGCGACTGAATTGGCCTGTACCATATTGCCGATACCGAAGGCGGCGATCGTTCCAAACAGGGCAAAGGCCCATCCCAGCCAACGCCAGCCCTTGCCCAGACCGTTGCGGATGTAATACATGGGACCACCCACGTATTGTCCCAGAGGATCCTGCTCGCGGTATTGAACCGCAAGTACCGCCTCGGCATACTTGGTCGCCATCCCGAACAAGGCCGTCAACCACATCCACAATACCGCGCCTGGCCCACCCAGGGCAATGGCCGTGGCTACACCGGCGATGTTGCCGGTTCCAATGGTGGCAGACAGTGCCGTCATCAATGCCTGAAAAGGGGTGATCTCCCCAGCCTCCTGACTTCGACGGCCACGCCACAAAAGGACGAAGGCGCTCCCCAGGCGCCACCAGGGCATGAAACGCAAGCCCATGGTCAAATAGATTCCAGTCCCAAGTAAGATAACCAGAGTGACAGGCCCCCACACCACACCACTTACGACTTCAAGCCAATGTTCGAATTGTGCCATCATCCCCTCCCAGGTCTTCCTGCCGGATAACTTAACCCGGCTCAGGAGGGATAGCAAAATTGCTTCTTGTGTGCTGTTGCAGATCTCCAACCTACCCTTTCTTGGCACCCAACATCTACCTCTTAGAGTACCTAGTGGGATTACCGTCCGGCGTATTACGCACCAGGAAAATTTTTCTTTTTTACCCCAATTATTGCCCTTCTCCAATAAGAGAGATCAATTACCGACTAAAATAAAAGCAGTTTATCAGTCACCTGACCGGCTGATTTCACTCTTCCGCTTACGCATTGCAAGCCGAAATAGAGGGGATAACGGACAATGACCTGAACGTTTGCGGGGTTTGTCGAACTTTTTTACACTTCTCCGGAAAGAGTTTGCTAGGCGATTGATAAAAATCATTATTTCTACTAAGGCATGGAATATGCGTGCAAGAATCGACAGATTCAATCAAAAAGATTTTCATGGAGAGTGGCAATGACCAACAACGATCACCAGAGCAATGCTGAAAAAGAACCCCGCGAGGCCGAATCCTCGACAATTTCACAGCGGCGTCGGAACCTGGTCAAATCGGCCATCGTCACTGCTCCCATCGTCTTGACGCTAAGAAGTGGAGCTGCAGCCGCCTTGGCAAGTGCGGAACAGTGTATCGCCAAGGATGGCCAACTTGCCGAACTGAAAGAGCCCAAATCTTTCCTGAAGGGTGATAAGGCGGACATGTGGGTCAGGAAACAAACGCTTTGCCGGAAATTGAAACACAAAGGAAAAAAAAATATTCCGCTTCAGGGGGAAGAGGAATTCTGGGTTTATCTGGTTCCCATGGCTCCCAGCAGCTTGGGTCCTGTCGATCCTGATAGTTGGCTCAATATAGACAATTCTGCAGAAAAATATATAGAAAAATCCAGCACCATAGGAGGGTTGAAAAAACAAGACGATGAAAATGAAAACGAAGAGCAACAGACCATCATGGTCCTGAAGGACACCACCAATGAATTTATCGTGGAAGAAGAAAAAACCTGCCAAGTGCTGGTTCTATATACCGAAAATGGCAGAATCGCAGGATATGGTCATCCATCGGAATCACAGGGCAATCCCATCACAGCCTCATGCTGGGCATCCCTGAATCCGATTCTACCCTGAACGGGAACCAAGTGAGTACATCGATCCGTTGGCGGGTACCACCCAAAATCAGCTTGATCTGGGAGCGATGGGCTTACGAAGCCATCGTGTACAATACCCTCTCCGGAGAGACCCATTTTTTGAATGAATCCGCCATGCTGCTACTGGAGAAATTACAACAGGCAACCCAGACCGAAGATTCCCTCAAGAAGCACCTGTCGGAACAACACACCCCCAGTAAAATCCCCGCGGAACAGATCTTCCAGATTCTCAATGAATTCGAACAGCTGGGCCTGATAGAGAAAGTTGAGTGAGGGTCGCCGACCTGACATCGACAGCAATGGCCAAAGGACTTGCTTCTCCCCTAGGCCTCCTCATGGAGACCGGTCCTTTCACTGTCAGGATACGGACACGTATCAAAGTTATCGCCGATTTTCTGCTTGGTCTTTATTCAGACTTCCCCTTCTCCCCGCCCAGCGGAATGGCGGATTTCCGGATCCGGCTTAAACGCCCCGACAATTTACGCCGTATCGTCCGATCCCAGGTCATTTTCGAGCACGATGGTCACAGACTGTTCGAACCCTTTCCCCTCACCCATGCCCCCCCGTTGTTTGAATGGGGACTGAACTGGTGTATCGGAACCCAAGCCCATCAGTACCTGATACTTCACGCAGCCGCGCTGGAACGCGATGGACAGGTGGTCATCATGCCGGCTCTGCCGGGATCCGGCAAAAGCACCCTATGCGCCGCATTGATGTTGAACGGATGGCGACTATTGTCGGACGAGTTCGGATTAGTCAGGTCGGACGGCTTGCTGGATCCTCTGCCGCGCCCCATCCCCCTGAAGAACCAGTCGATCCGGGTCATCCAGCGCTTTTCTTCCAACGCAGTCTTGGGCCCGGAATTCCCCAAGACCCGCAAAGGCACGGTTGCCCATCTCAAACCCACGACTTCCAGTGTGAAGCGCATGCGGGAACCCGCCATGCCCAAGTGGATCGTCTTCCCTCGTTTCAGCCCGGACAAGCCGGCAGACCTGAAACCGGTCATCCCATCCTACGCGCTTCTCAAACTGGCAACCAATTCGTTCAATTATGAAGTACTGGGCGCCGAGGGTTTTCGTCGGGTCAGCCGTCTGACCCGACAGTGCCAACATTACAACTTCAGTTACGGGCGTCTTGAAGAAGCCCTGGACGTGTTCGATTCACTGAAATAAGCACAACGTGATCACTTCTCATCCACTACTGAAGGCATTTCAGGACCCTGCCTCCCTCACCCGCCTCACTCCTCCGGAATGGGAGAATCTCCTTGCGATCACAAACCGTTCCAGACTGACTGCCAGTCTCAGTTATCGGATCGAACTGCAGGGAGTACGGAATGAAATCCCGGCAAAGGTTTGGCAACACTTCGAAGCAAGCCGTATTTTCGCGGACTACCGCAACCGGCTGATCCTGTGGGAGATGAATCGCATTCAGCAGGCCCTGAAAAGGGTGGATTTCGAGGTGATCACGCTGAAGGGGGGGGCATACCTGCTCATGGATCTGCCGCTCGCCAGAGGACGTCTGCCTGCCGACCTGGACATCCTGGTCAAACGCAGGCATCTACCCGCCATGGAGGAGTTACTCTTGAGCGAAGGTTGGAAATCCACCAAATTGGATGACTACGACCAGCGCTACTATCGCGAATGGATGCACGAAATCCCTCCACTACGCCACTCAGAACGGCGCGTCGAGGTGGATGTCCATCATGCGTTGCTCCCCATGACCGCCAGGATACACGCTGATCCGGAGCTGTTGTGGTCATCGGCCCTCCAGATCGAAGGGAGCCGGTTAAAGGTTCTGGGTCCGGAAGACATGATCCTTCATACGGTGGTCCATCTGTTCTACGATTCGGATTTCAACGACCGGCTGCGCGATCTTCTCGACATCGATGAACTATTGCGTCACTTCAGTGCCGGCAAAGACGAATTCTTTCACCAACTGACAAGGCGCGCCGAAGCCCATGGGCTTGAGAGACCGTTTGAATACGCCATGCACGTTTGCCGCCGAATGATGAACACTCCCATTCCCGATGATCTTTGCGTCCCCAGAACGATCAATCCGTTATTGCTACGGTGGATGAACTTTTTGATCACCCGGGCAATGCTCCCCGATCCGGTAGATCGGCCCAGCCGGTTGAATTCCACAGCCCGCTGGCTACTCTATGTACGATCCCACTATCTGCGAATGCCCCTAAGGCTGTTACTCCCTCATTTGCTTCGCAAGTCGATCAAACGCACCTGACACTCCCCTCTTTCCGGCCGTGACCGAAGGGAAACAACGCGTATCGGGCAGGTTCTATGTGAGTCACGCATGTACCAGTGGGATTCCGTCCAGTCAGGCATTCAGGATCTCACTCGCTATCACAACCGCTGACGAGATCTTCAGCGCCTGCCCTGACGCCTCCAACGGTCGGCGATTGCTCCGACATCCAGATCCTCAGGGCCCTCGCGCCAGGCGGTATGATAATCGACATCCTGGCTGTGGGGCGTCGGATCCGGGGCAAGGACCTGAACTCGAATCGGCAGAGGGACCGCCTCACCCATGACCATCGCCTCCCCCCTTCCCAGCGCCGACAGGACATCCATCAGATTGCTCTCCGCATCGGGAACCAGACCACGAATGTATGCCTGATCGTCCGGATTGGCCAACCTGAGACAGATGAAGGTGCCACATTGAGACAACACCGTCTCGGACAATTCATGGGGACGCTGACTGACCACCGCCAGTCCGACGCCATACTTCCGCCCTTCCTTGGCGATCCTTTCCATTGAACGTCGGGTTCCCTCGTAACGGGTGCCTCCCTCACGAGGAATATAGGTGTGCGCCTCCTCGCACACCAGCAACAATGGAAAATCCCGCCGCCGTGGATTCCAATAATTGAATTCGAATGCCAGCCTGCCGATCTGGGCCGACACCGCCGGCCTCACATCGAACGGCACCCCGCTCAGATCGATCACGGTGATGTGGCATTTGGGGTCACCCAGACCCACGAAATCCCGCAATAATTTCGGCAATGACTCGGAACTGTTGCGCCTGCGGGGTTTCAACAAGAAATCATAGCGTACGTCGTTGAGGCGACTCTGCAGTTTGACCAGAAATTCATCGAACTGTCCGAACAACGGCCCTTTGGTCCTACCGAAATCCAGACGCAGTTCATTGGCTTCTTTGAATTCGGTATATAGGTCCTCGAGCGAAAAATAGATGGGCGCGTCGATGGATACAAATCCCATCTCCAACCGCTCTGCTTCCTTCTTTTTCAGAGTATGGAGAGACTCCCGAAGGAATGCGGTTTGGATGGAGGCCGCACTGTCATTGTGATCGATAAGAAGATCAACCAGCTCGCCATAGGTCATCAACCAATAGGGAATCTCCAGATGCCGGGCGTCGATGAAGCGGTAGCTTCCTTCCTTGAATGCCGACTGAATCTGACCCTGCTGGTCCCGCCAACAATATTCTCCGTGAAGATCCAACAGGATGATATGGGCGCGGGGCATCGCTTCGACCTCCTGCTGCAGGACGCTCGCCACTGTCCACGACTTACCCGATCCGGATTGGCCCAAAATGGTGAAGCTGCGGCCAAACAAGGCGTTCGGATTCAGATACGCCCTCTGCTCCGGCCGGTTACTCACTTGCCCCAGAGAGAATCCGTAGTCCCTATAAATGGCAAATACGCTTTCCAGGTAGGCTTCGTCGACTTCCAGCACCGCAGCGCCAGGCATGGGATAGTGACGTACCCCCCGGACGAAGCGGCCATCTGCGTTCACCTCTCCCAGCGGCAGCATACCAATATGAAAACCACCGTCCTCCTCGGTACAACTGCTCACAAAAGCAAGGATCTGAACATCCTTGCTTTCGACCAGGACATAATTACCCAGGCGCCCCAGGTTCTCTTTGGTAATGCTCGCCTCGAAACGGCCGGGTTCGATCCGGATCAGGCGGTTCCCAGACATAAAGAAACTCCGACACTAAGCTAGAAAAATATGTTTAAGGATAGCTCAATTGCCGGAATTCACTCCTTGCCCGACAAAGAAACCCCACGCACATCGCCCAGAAGGACAGCAATCCAACGGGTTTTTGGATTGTCTTCGAGAAACATCTTGAAAATCACGGTGAGCGGCACGGAGAGGAACATGCCCACCGGCCCAAGAATCCAGCCCCAGAAGATCAGGGACAGAAACACCACCAAAGTGGATAGCCCCAGACCGATCCCTACGATGCGAGGATCGAGAATACCACCAATCAAGGTGTTGATGACCAGATACCCCATGGCGGTATAAAGCGTGGTGCCAAGCCCGAATTGAACCAGCGCCAATAAAATCGCGGGTACGGCGGCGATAAAGGAACCGATGTTGGGGATAAAATTCAGCACGAAGGCCAGAGAACCCCAAAGGATGGGATAATCCAGGTCAAGAAAGGTCAGCCAAAGGGTCACGGCTGTACCGGTCACAAGACTGATGAGGGTTTTGAGTCGCAGATAACGGCGCAGGTTGGCGAAAAACAATTCGAACCGGCCTGCCATCCTGGAATCGCCGAAAACCAACCGAAGCTTGGCAGGTAAAAGGAAGGCCTCCAGAAACATAAAGGTCACATAGAAAAGAATCAGGGCAGTATTGGCAAAGGCACCGGTCAGGGTAGTCAACATGGTACCCGCCCACTGCATCAGGCGGCCGGCATTGAGGAATTCATTGAAACGTTCACGGGAAAGATCGAATCCGCGCTCGGACAGCCAGGTGAACAATCCAGCCATATTCTCCTGCAGCCGGCTCTGATAATTCGGCAGATTGTCGATGAAACTGTCGATGGACTTGCCAACGAACAGGCCCACCAGGGTCATCAGCACCAACAGCCCCATCACTACGAGCAGGATCGCAAGCCATGCCGGTACTTTGTGGCGGTACAACCATTCCACCAGCGGCCAGCAGATGATGGCGATGAAGACGGAAAGCAGCATCGGGACCAAAATGGCAGCTGCAGCCTGCAGTCCTGCGATCACCAACACCATGGCTGCTGCGGTGATCAGCCAGCGCTGTCCATCATACTCCCGGTTCATGGCCCGGGCATAGACAAAGAATCACAGATAAACGGGGTCAGAATAAAATTATCACGAAGGTTCATACCACCCTCCATCGATTGTGCAAAGGAACACCAGCGATGTACCCAACTCTGATATTGCCAATCTGTTTTTGGTTTCCTTGGGGACGCCCGACGAGTTAGACCGGACACCTTGCCTACCCTGGATCTTCATTTTTCTAGGTGAAACAGGGTTTCATGAAGTTAGGGTAATAGGAAAACCAGAATCCCCCTCATCCACCGACAAATGACCGAAGCTTGTCCAGAAACACCTGCGGCGAACCGAAGCACATCTCTCCGGTGTCCACCGATACTGCCACCTGGATGGTTGTCCCACGGGCCAAGCGCGTCCCTGAATCGGCATCCTGGATCTCATAGCCAATTTTCATCCGGTATTCATATTCCTTGAGGGCCGCCCTGACGGCCAGGCGCTCACCAAACCGGGCAGGCGCCAGATACTTTAGCCTGAGATCGACCACCGGCCACACATAACCTGTCGCTTTCATGGTGAGATAGTTATAGTCGATCCGGTCCAGCAGGACGCAGCGCACCTCTTCGAAGTACTTTACATAATGGCCATGCCAGACGATACCGAGCAGGTCTACATCGAAAAACGGAACCGTCAGGGTGATCTCGGCCTCAGGCAGATGCGCCTCCAACCGGTCCACAGTCATGCCCGTCCCCAGAAGGGATAGAAATTGAACCATTGCAGAGGAGCATTGAGACAGTGCCTCTGCAAACGCTCTACGAATGAAGCAGCGTAGCCCTTGATCATCTCCAGACGCTGCGCCGATTTACGGGGCAGATGGATACCATCGGCCAACCGTTCGAAATGGATCTGATAGCGTCCGTCCCCCCCCAGGTAACAGAACAATATGTAAACTGGACATTGCAGCAGGTGAGCCAACAGATAAGGACCCTGGGGAAACTCGGCCTCCTGGCCCAGAAAAGACACTTTCACCACCCTGCCGGCACTGTTGACTGGAATCCGGTCACCCACCAGGACCACGAACTCTCCCGCCTGAATCTTCTCATGGAGCAGGATGGACACCGCCGGGGTCATTTCCGTGACCTGGATCAGAGTCATCTGGGGCGCATGCTCTACCCCTGCGAGCAGGCGATTGAACTTTTCGGCATGCTTGGTGTGCACCAGGATGTTGAGCCTGAGCCTGCGCCTTTCATCGGCCAGGGCCCGGCAAATCTCCAGATTTCCCAGATGGGCCGTGATGATCAGAGCTCCCTGGCCGCTGCCCAGAAGCTCGAGAAATTCTTCCCGCTGATGGAAGACTACCGATTCCGTGTCGAACCGCCCCAGCCAGACTACGATCTTGTCCAGAAGACATTCGGCGTAACTGAGAAAATGCCGGTAACTGGACCACAGCGTACCGGAAAACCCCAACTCTGGGGAGAAGCAATGCAGCCTTTTTAGATAGTCCCTGGAAGCCACCCTGGCCTGTCGGTTGACCACGAAATAATACGCCACCACAGGATACAGAAACAAACGGAAGAACGGCCGCCCCAGCAGCAGATACACGCCCAGAAGAAACCGCATTCCCCAGAGAATGCCCCGCTCCTCCATGCTGGCCCAGTGCGTGCTCATGTTCCTCTCCCAATCAGTTTCCGCGCCATCAACGTGAAGAACAGGCGGGCATGCATCGAACTGATATGCCAGTTGTCCTCGACCAGCCGGAAGTGGGAGATTCCATCAGCCTGATAGCGCACCCGTGTAGGCACCCACACCATCGGGACCTCTCGCCAGTAAAGGCGCACCAAAACCTCGATATCGAAATCCATCCTGTCACCGGTTGTCTCCTGCTCCAGCAGCGGAATGAGCTGCACCAGGGGGTATACTCGAAATCCGCACATGGCATCAGGGATGGTAAAGGAAAGGGTATTGATCCAGACCCAGACATGGGTGAGATAACGACTGTAATAACGTCCCCGGGGTATCGAGTCATCGAACAGAGGGTAGCCACAGATCACTGCCCCAGGCCGAACCTTGGCCGCGGACAGAAAAGCCCCGACATCGTCGAGATCGTGCTGGCCATCCGCGTCGATCTGCAGGGCGTGACTGAAGCCCCGCTGCCAGGCGCGGCGAAAACCGGTCTTGACCGCGGCTCCCTTGCCCATATTGTGGGGATGGGTGACCACTTCCACCCCATCGTCCTTCCCCAAGCGGGCTATCACCCTGGCGTGAGGCGACGAACTGCCGTCATCCACCAACAGGCAGGGCAAACCATGTCCACGCAACCACTCCACGATCGCAGGCAAGATGGTGCTGTGATCGAAGACCGGAATCAGGGCGCAGGGACGGAAGGTCAAGGTTCACCCCAATAGATTCTTCCGCAACTGAAGTCGTTGTCACCTGCCCAATAATGAAAGGTCAGACGCAGGCGCTGAGGATCATATTTCAGCTCAAGGCTCACCTCCCTGGTGGGCACCAGCAGGCGCACGAACTTGACCGCTTCCATGCGCCGAAACAACAGAGCGTATTCATACTCACGCAAAAAAAGGCTGGCGGCCCAATGCACCTGGACCACGCCGGGCAGCACCGGACAACCGGGAAAATGCCCTTCGAAGCAAGCCAGATCCGCAGAAACCAGCAGCCCCAGCCGCAAGCACTCATGGGCCTTCTGACGCCACTGGACACTGGGCCACTGGGGAGCTTCATGCATGGCCATTGAGCCGCATCTTCCGCCGCCTCACCCAGTATTCCGCAACCACCAGCCCCCCCATCAGCAGATAGGCGATCAAACCATTGTACCAGACCCACAGTTCGACATTGCCAATCGCCACAGTCATTGCCGCCAGGGTGCCGTTCAAAAGGAAAAATCCGCACCAGACCCAGGTCACCGCGCGGGTGTAACGGACACCCTCGGGAGGAAGGTCAGGGTCCATGAAACGGGCCAGTCGTTCGACCACGGGGGGCGGAAACCTCAGCGAGAAGGCAAACCAGAGCAGAAAAAAGGCGTTCACCAGCACCGGATAAAGCAGCACCGACCCCTCACGTCCCCACAAGAACAGGATGACCGCCAGCAACCCGGGTCCCCACCCCAACATTCCCTGTCCGTACCAGGCGGTACGGAGGATCCAGCTCCCGGCCAGAGCCATCAGCAGCCATCGGGGATCAAAGCGATTCAGGGAAAAAAACACCAGGAAGGGATAAATCAGGGTCGACAGTACCAGGACGGTGAGGGCAAGTTTCCGCATGAATCCGGTCTACTTGGACACCATCCGCCAGATCACTTCCACCACATCCCCCACGGTGACGATACCCTTGAAGTCCTCCGGCCGGATGCGTTTGCCGGTCAGTTCGTGCAATCGCACCATGAGGTCGACGGCATCGATGCTGTCGATATCCAGCTCCCGAAATGTGGTCGAATACGTCACCTGCACGGGATCGATCTCGAACATCTCCTCCAGCAACCGTTGTATGTGGGAAAAAATCTCATCTTTGTCTTTCATGAATGCTTTTGTGTCTGGCGGATAAAGTCGGCAAGGCTGGCGATGGAGGAAAAGATACGGCGAACCTCAGGAGTGTCGACATCGATGGCGATGTCATAGCGTTTCTTCAAGGCCATACCCAATTCTAGCGCATCGATGGAATCGAGACCAAGGCCCGTCCCGAACAAGGGCTGTGTGCTGTCAATCTGTTCCGGTCCCAACCCTTCCAGGTTGAACACTTCTATGAGCAATTGCTTGAGTTCATCTTGCAGAGAATCCATGGCCGCGCTCCCAGGCTTTAAACAAGGCCTCCAAACGACGGGTCAATTTACGGCTGGCCAGGGACAGAGGCTCATCCGCCACGCGATTCGGCTGGATCTCTTCAGCCACGTTAACCTGCACTTGGGGCCGGGTGGACGGTACATTGTACCAGTGCTGGTCTTTCCCCAGGAGGGCGGGGTGATAGTCGAAAAACACCGGGATGAGGGTGGTTTCCGCCTCCAGTGCAATACGCGCGGCACTACGATGAAAACGGATCGGCGTTCCAGGGGGAGTTCGCGTCCCCTGCGGAAACAGAACCAACGAAGCCCCCTGCTGCAGGATCTGCCTGGATGTCTCCACCATCTCTTCGGGGCTGTCTGCCACCACATGACCACAGCGGCGAATCGCCTCCCCGACCAGAGGTACCCGCAACAATCCAGGCTTGACCACGCAGGCCGTATCGTCTTTCAAAGCAAGCAGCAAGACCACGTCCAGGAAGGACGGATGATTGGCGACGACGACCCGCCCGGCAGGCCCCAACCGTTCCTTCCCCACAACCCGGTAACGCCATACTCCCATCAGCTCCATGAATCGAATAAAAAGGTAAAACCCCTTATGACACAGATTCCGGGCATAAGCCTGCCGTCGGTCGGGCGGTACCCTCCAGGCGGTGCAGGGATAGACCGCATACCAGAGCACCAGCGATCCCAGCCCATAAAACAGATAACTCAGGACCGTTGCAACAACACGCCATCCCCGTTCAGACATTTTCCACCTGCCATTGCCAACTGACGGTGGGTTCTGTCACCACCCATTGGTCCGTTGAAGCGCCGAATCCTTCAATCATCCGCAATAGTGGGTCTTGAACAGAACCCGAGCCCCTCTCCAAGCTGCGTTCGATATTCAGACAGCCTCCCATGCCCCGCCATGGCCCCAGGCGGACAGCAAGCGCCATCACGCCTGGAGGATCCGGGGCATAGAAATGATAGACCGAGGGAAGAGGCTGTTCATACCAAAGGACCAGTACCTCGCCGGCACGATCGGCACACGAGGAAAGTAGTCCAACCGCTTCCAACAGCGCGGCGCTATACCCCTCGGCCCCCGGCGCCACTGCCACACACGGCGCACGGTCGGCGGTGAACTGACCGAGCAGGCCACCGATCGCACCATGCACCGACAGGGCGAAGCGGCTGGGGGAGACATCCTCCCCCAACGCCAGATCGTTGAGGATCGGAAAACAGTGATAGGTCTCCCCATGCAACGAACAGCACACCAGCGGCAGCTGGGCATCCTCGACGACACAGGGCCATGCCGCCGCCACTGCGGCACGCGCCATGGGGGATAAGCGCCGGCGCTGCATCAGGGGGATGAACGAGACATCCGGTTCTGGTTCGGATAACCATCCGCCCAAACCGGCAACGTCGGGGCCTGAACGAAGCCCGGGCGGCAACCAGGCACGCCAGCAAACGATGCGGAAACGCAGCCTGGCTTCCATCCGGATTCAATAACGCCGGAAGATCAGGGCGGTATTGATGCCCCCGAAAGCAAAGTTGTGACTGGCCACCCATTCACAGTCGATGCGACGCATCTCCTGGGAGATATAGTCCAAAGGAGCGCACTCGGGATCGACCCGGTCGAGATTCAGGTTGGGATGGAAAACCCCGTCGCGCATCATCTCGATTGCGACCCAGGCCTCCAGTCCCCCACACGCCCCCAGGGTATGACCGGTATAACTCTTGAGGGTACTGAGCGGCGTCTCACCACCATAGACGTCATGGGTCGCCCAACTTTCCGCCACATCGCCCTGCCGGGTACCCGTCCCGTGGGCGCTGACATAGCCGATATCCCGGGGTGAAAGCCCGGCATCCGCCAGAGCCAGCTCCATGACCACCCGCATGGTATCCCGCGATGGCTGGGTCACATGGGCACCATCGGAATTGGTGCCGAATCCCGCCACCTCGGCGTATATCCTTGCGCCCCGAGCCAAGGCCCGCGCCCGTTCCTCCAGAATCAGGCTACCTGCCCCTTCTCCCAGCACCAGTCCGTCCCGCTCCGCATCGAAGGGGCGGGGCGTGGCCTTTGGCTGGTCATTACGGGTGCTGGCCGCATACAGGGTGTCGAAGACCGCCACTTCAGTGGGACACAATTCCTCGGCCCCCCCGGCGATCATCACGTCCTGATGACCATATTTGATCGCCTCATAGGCGAAGCCGATCGCCTGGCTGCCGGAGGTACAGGCGCTCACCGCCGTAATGACGCGACCTCTGACCTGGAAGAACAATGCCACATTGACGGTGGTGGTGTGTCCCATCATCCTCAGGTAGGTGCTGGCATTGAGGGCACCGATCTTGCGTTCGAGCAGCATATAACCGAAGTCTGCAATCGCCGGCGTCGAACCCACCGAGGAACCGTAGGCCACCCCGGTGCGCCCAGAGGACAGCACAGGGTCGTCCAGCAGGCCGGCATCCCCCAGGGCACGTTCACTGGCACGGACCGCCATCAGCGCCACCCGACCCATGCTACGGGTCTTCTTGCGGGGATAATGAGAGGGGGTGGCGAAATCGGTAACCGGCGCGCCCAGTTGGCAATGCAGTCCTTCATAGACTTCCCAATCCGGTATCCGGGTCACCGCATTCCTACGCGCTTCCAAACGCTCCCGGACCGCTGGCCAATCGTGCCCCAGCGAAGAGATGCCCGCCATACCGCTGACGACCACCCGCCGCATCAACACAGCCCCCCGTTGACCGCAATCACCTGCCGGGTGATATAGCCCGCCTCCTCCGATAACAGGAAGGCGACCAGTCCGGCAACCTCTTCGGGACTCCCCAGCCGACGCTGGGGAACCATGAGCTTGATCTCATCGAGTGGCAGCGCCTCCACCATCTCGGTGTCGATCAGTCCTGGTGCGACACAGTTGACGGTGATCTGCCGCTTCGCCAGTTCCAGAGCCAACGCCTGTGTCGCTCCGATGATCCCCGCCTTGGCGGCACTGTAATTGACCTGCCCCCGATTGCCGATCAGTCCCGCGACCGAGGACAAGGTGACGATACGACCGGGTTTGCGGCGCTGCACCATGGGCATCACGACAGGGTGCAACACGTTATAGAAACCGTCCAGATTGGTATGCACCACATGATCCCAGTCCTCGCCGGTCAAGGCGGGAAAGGCAGCATCACGAGCCAGCCCGGCATTACAGACCACTCCGTAATAGGCGCCATGGCTGTCGATATCCTTACCCAGCACGGCTGCCGCTCCCTCCCGGTTGAGCAGATCGAAGCACAATTGCCGCACTGTCACCCCCTGACATTGCTGGATTTCCTCCGCCAGGGACGCCAGCTGCTGCTTGCGGCTCCGGCAATGCAGCACCAAATCATAACCTTCCCTTGCCAGACGGCAGGCGATCGCGCGCCCGATCCCCCGGCTCGCACCGGTAATCAACACGGTTTCCCTGTTCATCAGACAGCCTCTTGTTTTTCGTCCAGACAAGGTTGCATGTCGGCGGGCAACAGGACATTGAGCCGGGCCCGGGCGAGCGTACCGTCCCCCTCGATCCTACACTCGAACACACTCATGTCGTTGGCGGCGGCAAACACCCTGTGCACCTGCACTTGCAGCGTGCTGTCACTGGCAAACACCGCCACCTGGGATTGGTAAAGACGGGTTCCCAACAACAGCCCCACCCGGATCGGCTCCCCCTGCCTCAGACAGTGATAGCCGGACCAGGCAGCGATGGTCTGTGCCATATATTCCAGTCCCACCCACGCAGGTACGCCGCCATCGGGCAAGCAAAACAACCCGTGCCGGTCTATCGTCAGCTGCGCTGTCGCGGACTCGTCCGTCACCACCAGCAGGCGGTCAAGCAGGCGCATGGCGCCGGTCTGCGGCAACAGGGAAGAGAAGGGAAATCGACCAGCATCGTAAGTCATGATTCGGTGCAGCCCAGGATCAGAGAGACGTTGGCACCGCCGAAGGCGTAAGTGTTACTCATACAGAAAAGCTTGTCCGCTGCCATTCTTTCACGCCCTCCGGTGAAATGCAATGCGGGCAGGTCAGGATCCGGGCTACCATCCCAGCAGTGCGGGGGCAGTGGATGCCGGGGATCGAGCAGAACCTCTGCGCACAAGGTCGCTTCAATCACTCCGGCAGCTCCCAGACAGTGGCCAGTGAGCGGTTTGGTACTGCTGCAGGGGGGAACAGAATCGCCGAATACCGCCCTGACAGCCAGCGATTCCATGGCGTCATTATGAGGGGTGCCGGTACCATGCAGATTGAGATAGCCGATCTGACCTGGGTTCAGCCGGGCATCCTCAAGGGCCCGCTTCATTGCCATTTGCGCCCCACGGCCCTGGGGATCGGGAGCAGACAGGTGGTAAGCATCCGAACTCATCCCAATACCTGCCAGGACCAAGGATCCCGGTTCGCGCGTCAAAATCATCACGGCGGCGCCTTCTCCCAGCACCGTGCCGTCCCGATGGCGGCTGAAGGGATTGCAGCCGGTCCGGCTCAAGGCCCCAAGGGAGTCAAATCCCTGCACAGTGGTAGCGGACAGGACCTCGACACCACCCACGATCACCCGGTCACAGAATCCCAGGCGCAGCAGATTACGCGCAGAAGCCAGCGCCTGGGCACTGGAGGCGCAACTGGACGAGATGACATAGGCCGGTCCCCGGGCACCCAACCAGTGGGCGGCAAACTCCGCCGCCCCGCCCAACTCCTGTTGTTGATAATGATAATGATCCGGCATGACGCCGTGACGGTGGTAATGACTCAACGCCTTCTCCCCAGCGGCGATCCCGGAAGAGGAAGTACCAATCACCACGCCGATCCGTTCCGGAACGATTCCCTTCAGCATTGGGGACAGCTCTTTCAGTACGCTCAGCAACAAGCGGTTGCTGCGGCAATCATATGAGGCCAGGGCGCGTGGAAGGGGCGTGAATTCAGCGTCATCCAGCACAAACATCGGGAGAGGCCGCGGACTGTAGAGGTCGGTAACCACAGGGGCCTTTGCCTTCACCCGACGGATCGCCAGGGCCTGAATGTAAACAGTTAATTTCGACCTCATGCCACTCGTTTTCAGGGCCGAAACGTCACACGCCGCAGAGCCCGCTGGATTGGTGGAACTTCGTCAACGGCCTTACGTTGCAACCGGCATGCACGGAAGATGCGGACATTCCTGCCCTACGCCCTGACAACACCATTATAATTGACCCATCCGTTCAGCCAATTTAGATTTATCATTGAACCAAACGTTCGCCCTCGTTCGCCAGCGACCCGTCCACCTTAAGGATTTCCTGGCCGATTCCTCTTCCCTGGCTGGCCGACTAGCCTCGGGGAATTTCCTGCTGAATCTCTGTGAAGACCGTTACCTCTTCACCCTGGGACTTGCCGCGGCGGCACGGCGCGGACAAACCTCATTGTTACCAGCGGCACGCTCCCCCAGCCTGTTGCAGGACCTGCTGAGCCGTTACCCCGGCAGTCACACTCTCACCGATGAATGGATCCTTGGGCGCTTCACTGAACCGCATCCCTCAACCGGTGATGGAGAACCCGATGAGAATGAACACCTGCGGCCGGCATTGAACCCCATGCGCCTGATCGCCTTCACTTCCGGCAGCACCGCCGAACCCCGACCCTGGACCAGGGATTGGGATATGCTGTGCCGCTGCGCCAGGCTGGCCCTGGAAGCGCTGAACCTTCAACGATGCGGCTGGGCGGTGATCACCACCACTCCACCCCAGCACATGTATGGTCTGGAAACCTCTGTGGTTTGGCCATTGTGTTCCCCACTGGTTCTGACTTCCGAACGTCCCTTCTATCCCAAAGACATCCGGCGCAAGATCGCTGAATGCCCGCTGCCGGTGGTGCTGGTCTCCACCCCGCTTCACCTCAGGGCCTGCCTGGACAGCCCGGGACGTTGGCGCAACCTGGCCACGATTCTATCCTCCACCGCCCCCATGGAGCCGGCTATGGCCCGTGAACTGGAACAGGCCACCGGAAAACCGGTCGTGGAACTCTATGGCAGTACCGAAACCCTTTCTTTCGCCTGGCGACGCCCAACGGCCGAAGAACTGTGGCACCCTTACAGCGGCGTGGACATCACCTGCCGGAACGACGACACACTATTGAAGGCACCCTGGCTACCCGGAACGGTGAAACTCGCCGACAGGTTCGAACCCGCTGCGAATGGCCTGTTTAAATCCCTGGGCCGACAGGGAGACCTGATCAAGATTGCCGGCAAACGCCATTCTCTCATCGAGTTGAATCGCCTTTTGTCGACCATTGACGGCGTCACTGACGGCTGCTTCTTTGTCACCGCACACGACCGTGTCGGAGCGCTGGTGGTAAGCCGGCGTAGTCGGGAAGAGATCCGCCGGGCCCTGCGCCAACGAATCGACGAGGTCTTCCTGCCGCGGCCGTTGTATTTCGTTCCACGGATCCCCCGCAACGCCACCGGCAAGCTCATGCAGTCCGAACTGCAAACCCTGCTGGAATCCCTGACCCGTCACCCCTGAACGATCTGCCGCCACAAATCCTCCTGTTTTTCCACGCCCAGGATCGCCTGGGCGGACTGAATACCCGACAACGCCGCACCATATACTCCTCCCCCCGGAGAACTCCAATGACCTGCCAGATACAGGCCCTCTACAGGGGTTTTGACGGCGGGTCGTCCGGGCCCCACCTGGGCGGGTTTCGGCGCCCAACCATAAGCGGCCCCCCGGTGATTCAAAGTATATCTCTCCATGGTCCGTGGTGTTCCGGCCTCACACAGGATCATGCCGTCCCGCAAGCCGGGAAGCCAACGTGCCGCCTGATCGAGTAACCTGTTTTTGAAATCCTCCTTGGCCATACGCCATGAAGTCGGCAGTTCATAGGGCGCAAGGGTGGTCAACATCAAAATGTGCCTGTCCGGCGGTGCAAGGGAGGGATCGGTGTGGGTAGGCATCGTGGCAGAGAACCATAGCGGAGTTCCCCTGGCCGAAGCCTGAAAATGACCCTCGTGATCCCAATGGTCATAGAAAAAGGATTCGTGCCGGCATTGCCCGAGAGATTCCCGCGTCACCGCGGCATAGGCGACAAAGATAGACATGGAGGGCTGGAATCCGGCCAGCCTCGACAAATAGCGCCCCGGGACTTGCCCGGGTGGCAGCAGGTGACGAAAGGTATGCAGCAGGTCCCCATTGGAGATCACGACGGGCGCCTGGATACGTTGACCATTGTCGGTAGCCACACCCACCACCTTGCGCTCCTGCATCAAAATGGAGCGGACACCGACGCGGTATAGGAGTTCACCATCGGACTGCTCGATACTGTTGGCCAGGGCATCGGCAAGACGCTGGAACGAACCCTCACAATAACCCGCCCCGTGGCTGACATAACTCATAAACATCAGCGACCAGTAGACAAAG
>CAYUPV010000026.1:0-19470 GCA_964445885.1 uncultured Methylococcales bacterium | reverse complement strand
TGTGTTCGCCGTTAACCTCCATGTCAATAAGGCGTTTATGGCTTTCCGCTTGGGGGGGATGCAGCTGGCGCAGATTGGAATCTTCTGTCTGGTGGCAGCCCGTTTCGGGGAAGCGCAGACACAAGGCGAGTTTCTCGAAATCTTGCGTCAGACGGGTGGTTACGTGATGACTGTCCTGGTCGGATTGAGTGTGCATGCCCTTTTGACCTTGGCAGTCATCCTGTGGTTTTGCACCCGGCGTCACCCTTATCGGTTGTTGAGCCAGATGTCGCCGGCATTGTTGACTGCTTTCTCCACGGCCAGCTCTTCGGCCACCCTGCCTATCACGATGGAATGTGCCGTGGAACGGGCCAACGTCTCGCGCAAGTCGGTGGAATTCGTCCTTCCCCTCGGAGCAACCATCAATATGGATGGCACGGCACTCTATGAGGCGGTGGCGGCAATCTTCATCGCTCAGGTGGTGGGTATGGATCTTAGCCTGATGCAACAGGCGACCATTGCCATCACGGCCACCCTGGCGGCCATTGGGGCGGCAGGCATTCCTGAGGCCGGCCTGGTAACCATGGTCATCGTGCTGAATGCAGTCGGTCTGCCAGTGGAACATATCGGAATTCTGCTTTCGGTAGACTGGCTTCTGGACCGGTTCCGGACCGCTGTTAACGTCTGGGGTGACAGCGTGGGCAGCGTCATCGTGGAGAAGGTGATGCCCGACAGTCATGCTGACAGCAGTACCCATTCGTATCCGATCAAACCGGCGTAACAGCAGAACAACAGTGGTAACACCGTGCGCACGGGTATTCCCAGGATCCTGAAGTTGACGTGGAAGAGAATGAAGATGACCGCCCCTGCAGTGGCCAGGTACTTGACATAGAAAAAAGCCGGGACGCTGATTCCCAGCAGGAATGCCATCACCGGGTTGATTTCCACACCCCCCTTTTCCAGGATCTGCAGGGTCAGCAGTGAATCGATGGTACAAAAGCCGATGATACCGCAGGTCCAAAGCAGCAGATGGTGGTCTTCATAGATGTCCACATAGTGTGGGTGATGTCGTTCCGCCAGGCGGCGTGGACCGCGACGCCTGCCACGAAGCAGGGCATGCCAGAGAGTGCGCCAGTGGAACTGGCGGCGATCAGGGGTTGAGCGATTGTCTGATGACATTGGATGAATTCAGCTGCAGATTGTTGCTACACTCAATCCAGTATAGTCATCCTTGATGCTTTGTGGGGGTGATCAGGATAACCAGACTGCGACCGTCCAGTTCCAGGCTGTCATCATCGGAAAGCTCGACCTCGGCGCCCTGCTCGTGAATGTCCTCGGGGGCAGGAGCTGAAGTATCCATAACCAGAAGCCATTTGCCGCCTGTCGGGGGAGGGGGCAGGGTGAACCGGACCGGCTCTGGGTCTGCGTTGAAAAGCAGGCACAAATGGGAATGAATGGGTTCGTCCGGAAAGATGTAAAGTCCAAGGGACTGGCCATTGTTCCAGTCCGGAGGTGCGCCATGTGGGCCGAACCATTCTATTTCCTCCGGCCGATAGAAGTCTTCTTTACTCAGGACCGGATGAGCCTTGCGAAAACGTATCAACTGCTGGACGAATCTGACCAGTTCAGTGTTTTTCTTAACCAGTCGCCAGTCATACCAGGAGATCTCGTTGTCCTGGCAGTAGGCATTATTGTTGCCCTGTTGGGTGCGGCGGAATTCGTCACCGCCGAGCAGCATGGGAATGCCACGGCAAACGAACAGGGTGGCGAGCATGTTCTTGATCTGCCGCAGTCTCACTGACTCGATGCCAGGATCGTCGGTTGGTCCTTCAGTGCCGTAATTACAGCTGTAATTTTCATTGCTGCCGTCACGGTTGTCTTCGCCGTTGGATTCATTGTGCTTGTGTTCGTAGCTGACCAGGTCGTTGAGGGTGAAACCATCGTGGCTGGTGATGAAGTTGATGCTATTGACGGGGGTTTTGCCGCTGTGCTGATACAAGTCGGCGCTACCACACAAACGGGTTGCAAATGGTCCCAGCATCCCATGATCGCCACGCCAGAAACAGCGTACGTCATCACGATACTGGCCATTCCATTCAGACCAGCGTTCTCCCGGAAATAAACCTACCTGATAAGCGCCGCCGGCATCCCAAGCCTCGGCGATCAATTTGACACCACGCAGAATCGGATCCTCGGCAATTAACTCCAACAGTGGCGGGTTGGCAATCAAGCGTCCCGAGCGGTCGCGGCCCAGGATGGAAGCCAGATCGAAGCGAAAGCCATCCACGTGCATTTCGGTGACCCAGTATCTGAGGCATTCAAGGATATAGTTGCGAACCACCGGATGGTTGCAGTTGAGAGTGTTGCCGCAGCCGGAATAATTGATGTAGTGGCTTTTGTTCTGCTCGTCCAGGAGATAGTAAATGGGATTGTCCAGACCCTTGAAATTCAGTACCGGGCCTTCCTGATTGCCTTCGGCAGTATGATTGAAGACCACATCGAGGAGTAATTCGATACCCGCTTCGTGCAGCGCCTTGACCATGGACTTGAATTCCGTCAATTGGATGCCCGGGGCGCGACCGGTGCTGTATTGGGCATGAGGAGCAAAAAATGAGACGGTGCTGTAACCCCAGTAATTGACCAGAGATTCGCCGGTGAAAGGATTCTTTCGGTCCAGTTCGTGAGGGTTGAATTGATGCACCGGCATCAGTTCCAGGGTTGTAACTCCCAACTCCTTGAAATAGGGGATCTTCTCAATCACGCCCAGATAGGTGCCGGGATAATTGGCACAGGAAGACGGGTGAATCGTGAGTCCCCGTACATGGGTTTCGTAGATCACCGTCTCCTGCCAGGGGATCTTGGGATGGACGTCCCCGTTCCAATCAAAATCCTCTTCTGGGGGAATCAATCCTTTGACGCGATACTGGGCCTTGGGAATACCCTGATCAGGGTGAGTCTCCCGCCAGCTCTCGCAGAGGATCGAGAAATCCCAATGTTCCACTCCTGTCAGGGCGAGAACATGGGGATCGAGGAGCGCGCGGTGAGGATTGAAACGCTCCCCATTCGACAGATCATAGGGACCATCGGCCTGAAGCACATAGCATAAGCCGGACCTGGCGCCCCGGACATAGACGTGCCAAATGTCACCGGTGCGATGGGTGTCGGAATCGAGTTCGAAGCACCAGGTGGGATCCAAGGCATTTGGATCGTCGAACAGCAGTAGCCACACACGGGTGGCATGGCGGCTGAAGACAGCGAAGTTGATGCCACCGTCAATGCTGTGAGTTCCCAGAGGTAAAGGCCGTCCCCGGCTGACTGTCAATGCTGTTTCCATATCGTTACAAAAGCAAGCCCAAGCAAAAAAGTACTTTACCACCAATCTGGGATAAAATACGTAGTTGTTAAAAAATGGAAGGAAGGAACCCCCATGCCATCCCAAGGCCGCAAAATGCTTGTTACCAGCGCACTACCATATGCCAATGGCCCCATCCATCTTGGTCATCTGGTCGAGTATATCCAGACCGACATTTGGGTCCGTTTTCAGAAAATGCGAGGGGCCACCTGCTGGTATGTCTGCGCCGACGATACTCACGGGACTCCCATCATGCTCAAGGCCCAGGTGGAAGGGGTGTCACCAGAGACGCTGATTGAACGGATCGGGCGAGAACACCGGGCCGATTTTGCGGATTTCGGGATCGAATTCGACAGTTATTACAGTACCCATTCCGAGGAAAACCGCGAACTGGCCAGTGAGATCTATCGACGGTTGCGGGAAAAGGGCTATATCGAGGCCCGGACCATCACCCAGCTCTATGATCCGGTCAGGGAGATGTTTCTTCCCGACCGTTTCATCAAGGGGGAGTGTCCAAACTGCGGCGCCAAGGACCAGTATGGTGACAGTTGTGAGGTCTGTGGTGCCACCTATTCCCCTACCGAATTGAAGAACCCGGTTTCCGCGGTCTCGGGTGCGACTCCGGTGGAAAGGGAAAGCGAGCATTTCTTTTTCAAGTTGTCTGCCTTCTCAGGCTTTCTAAAGGAATGGGTGCACCGACCAGGCCATCTGCAACCGGAAGTGGCCCACAAGGTGGAGGAGTGGCTGAAAAGCGGGCTGCGTGATTGGGACATCACTCGTGATGCCCCCTACTTCGGTTTTGAGATCCCAGGCGCACCGGGCAAGTATTTCTATGTCTGGCTGGACGCCCCGATAGGATACATGGCCAGCTTCAGGCACCTGTGCCAGGAGAAAGGCCTCGATTTCGATGCCTGGTGGGACGGGGGGAGTGCCGCTGAGGTGTACCATTTCATCGGTAAGGACATCATCTATTTCCATGCCCTGTTTTGGCCCGCCATGCTCCATGGGGCGGACTACCGTACCCCCAGCGCCGTGTATGCCCATGGCTTTCTGACCGTGAATGGTGAGAAGATGTCCAAGTCTCGCGGCACCTTCATCAAAGCGCGTACCTATCTTGAGCATCTGGATCCTCAGTACCTGCGTTATTATTTCGCCGCCAAACTGGGTTCCGGGGTCGATGATCTCGATCTCAACTTCGAAGATTTTACTCAGCGGGTCAACGCCGATCTGGTGGGAAAGGTAGTCAACGTCGCCAGCCGTACCTCCAGTTTCATTCGCAAGCGCTTCACCAACAAGCTGGCCGATCGGCTGCCTGATGAGGATCTGTACGCCCGCTTTCTGGCCGCTGCCGAGGAAATCGCCGGGCTCTACGAGGCGCGTGAATTCGGCAAAGCCATGCGAGAGATCATGGCGCTGGCCGATGTGGCCAATCAGTATATCGACGAGCACAAGCCCTGGGTGATCGCCAAGGAACCCGCCCGTGACCACGAGTTGCAGGCGATCTGCACCCAGGGCCTGAATCTGTTTCGTCTGTTGGTGGCTTACCTCAAGCCGGTACTGCCGAAACTGGCGGCCGATTCAGAGTCCCTGCTCAACATCGATCCTGACAGCTGGCCGGATACCGATTCCCTACCCTTGCTTGGACGTCGGATCAATGATTTCAAACCCCTGATGCAGCGGGTGGATCCTGACAGGATAGAGGCGATGGTGGAAGCCTCGAAGGAGAACTTGGCGCCCCAGCCTCAGAGCGTCTTGCCTGCAGAACCTATTGATGAGGAAATCGAATTCGGTGATTTCGCCAGGATCGATTTGCGCATTGCCAGGATCGTCAAAGCCGAGGCGGTGGAAGGGGCCGACAAGCTGCTGCGGTTGACGCTTGATCTGGGGGGAGAGATCCGGACTGTCTTTGCGGGCATCAAGGCGGCCTACAAGCCTGAGGGTCTCGAAGGCCGACTGACCGTGATGGTGGCCAATCTCAAACCACGTAAAATGCGCTTCGGCGTGTCCGAGGGCATGGTGCTGGCAGCAGGTCCTGGTGGCAAGGGCCTGTTCCTGCTGTCTCCGGATGAAGGTGCTCAGCCCGGAATGCGGGTGAAGTAGGCCAGGCTACTCCGCATAGGTCTCGTAGACCTTGAGCAGCATCTCCACCTCGGCCTGTTCCGGCACGGCCCATCCCTGGATCTCGAGATCATTCAGGAGCCGGTGCCCTTTGGGATCTTCACCCATATTGATAAGCGTGGACTGCACATTCCGCTGCAGTTCCTTGTCCAGATAAGGGGCGGCACAGAACAGATAGGCGGCCAGTTCGGTTTGAGTTTGATCCACGACCTTAAGCTGGCGGCGGCTCAAAGAAGACAGCCCCTGGTAGGTCTTCAGTGACATCATGACCCAGTCGACGCGGTGGCGGATCAGGAATTGCACCGCCTTGATGTCGTTGCCGGTTTCGTGGAACTGGAAAGCGGACGAATCGAGTCCCTTTTCATCACAGAGAAAACGTCCAAGCAGATAGGTGAAAGTATTTTTGCCTGCGATGGCGATTTTGGGGGTGGTGATATCGGACAAGGATCGTTCATCGTCCACATGGGACAGGATAACCACCTCGTCGGTTTCGCCATCTGGTTTGTTCAGCGCGACAAATCCCTGGGTGGCGATGAGGCGGCAGGCTTCAAATGGACCGGCGAAGACCAGGTCAGCCTGGGGCGGATGTTCCCTGTCATTCCGGTCGGCCAGGGTTTGGGACTGAAACTGGATAGAGCGCTGCAGCTGACGTTGTAGGTAGGTGTTGAACAAGAACCAGCCGTTGAGTTGCTGACTGGTTTGCAGGTGGGCAAACAGCTGTAATTTGTCCCGGCTGGGGGCGGTGATGGCCTGGGCCGGTTGAGTGGGTTTTCTTGCCTGCCCGGGTTTGGGCGAGTCGTCCCCCCCTTCAAGGAATCTTCCAAGACCGGTGATCTTGAACAGAATGGCCGCCATGCGGTTGAGGTTGATGACTTTGATGCGTTTGCCTTGTCCCTCCCAGGCATTCAGCATTTTCAGCAGCAGTGCCAGTCCCATGGAATTAATCCGGTTGATTTCCATGAAATCCAGAGTCACCTTCGAGGTGTCGGGAGGATTTTGGGTCAGGGTGCCGAGGATATGTTTGCTATAGGCGTCGACGATGCCGGAAAAGCGGTAATGAGCGATATCGTCTTTGATTTCGGAAGTGACTTGAAGAGTTTGTTCGGTCATGGTTCAAGTCTCCTTCGAATTATTGTTCAAAGTACTGAAAGCCGCTGTCTTCCGACATTGGTGTCCAGGAACCCATGTCCCACAATGCTGCCACCCGGGTTTTTCGGTGAGGATCGACTCGGATCTGAAGGTAATGGCTCAGTTCCCACATCATGTATAGACCCGCGCCTCCCACCCCGGAAGTCACCCCCTGTTGTGATGCCTGGCTCAGATGCCTCAGGAATCTTTCGCTGGTGATGGTACCCCAGTCATCGGTAGCCATGAGACCCCAGACATTATCGTGCTGAGCCACTTCGATCAGTACCCCTTCGTTTTCCAGGGGGCGGGGTGTGCCTTTTTCGTGGAGTGGGCGATAACGGCCGTCGCGCGGGGCGGCATAGAAGGCGTTTTCCAGCATCTCGTCAGCCACGATGATCATCTGCTGGGCACTCTCCTCGGTGCAACCCCGGTCGCGTATCAGGGCTTCTATTTCCTCGAGGATGAAGTCCTTGTCATCAGTATGGGTGAGCGGGTAACTCTGACGCCAGTGGGAAGTTCCCATCAGCTGGGTGAGGTCGTCACCGCTGTCCACGTGCTGGGCAAGGAAGGTGTCCATCGGGATGGTGTGGAACAAACTGTGTTCCACCGGTACCACACGCCGGATGTCGTCACGGAAAATGTCAGGTAGCAATTCTGCGAACGAAGTATCGGTCTGGAGCACCAGCCAGCGTCGGTCGATCTCGGGTTCCGGGTGCTCGCCCCGTCGGTAACGTGCCAGCGGTAGAAATTGAATGTGTTCAGTACCACTGGTTTCTGTGCCTACCACCCTTTCGTGATGATCCACAACCACTACGGTAACGTCGTCCTCGAACTGGGTACGATGGGTATGCAGGTGCAGAGACTCGACAACACGTTGACACAATTCGTCAGCCGTCTCTGCTTGATGGGCTTCGATCAACTCCTCAAGACGGTCATAGCCAAACATTTCTCCCAGAGGCGATTCTTCTTCGACCAAGCCATCGGTGAACAGCACGATTCGGCCACCCAGTTCCCATTCGGCCTCGATCTCGGCATTGACATAATCGGGTGCTTCCTCTTGTCCCAGAGGCAGGGCGAAGGATTCGAGTGGCTGACGCTGACCGCTGGGGGCCAAGTAGTAGGGTGGGGCATGGCCGGCACAGGCAAGTTGCAATTTGCCATCACGGGCATCCAGTACCAGGCAGGCCATGGTCATGAATAATGATTGGTGACCTACCTCGGCCACAATGTCGTTGATGGCTGCGAGGATTTCGGCGGGGCGATGGGTATGGCGCCCGCGCAGCTGGGTAACCGCGGCCTTGACTGCACTGACCAGGCTGCCGGCGCCGACACCGTGACCGGTCACGTCTCCCACCAGCACGACACTGTAGCGGTCATCCACATCGTAGTAGTCGTAGTAATCTCCGCCCACTGCGGTGGAGGTCTGCAACAGTGCGTGACCCTGAATACCGGGAAGGGTGATTTCAGGTGAAGGCAGCATTGCTTGTTGCAGGCTTGCGGCCATTCGGATCTCATCGTTTTGCCGACGGTGGAGTTTTTCCAGTTCTTCCAGAGTATGGAGTAACTGGTTTTCCGCCTGTTTACGTTCAGTAATGTTAATGCCGGTCATCAGCAGCAAGGGTTGGTCCGTCTGGCCGGGAAGAAGGGTATTGTGCCAGATCACCGACAGTGCTTCGCCGGTACGCAGCAGAAAGGGGGTTTCCAGTTCGCTTTCCAGCAGATCGCCCTCCATAAGGCGTTGCAGGTTATCCTGGAATTCGGCACGTTCGGCTTCTGGAATAAAGTGTTCAAAGAAGTTTTCCCCCTCCAGTTCCTCGGCCACCCAGCCACTCTCATCCTGGGTATATTCGTTGATCAGGCGGATCTGCCCTTGGGTGTCGGTCACGGTAATCAATGCCTGGGCGGTATTGAGCACCGCCGAGGTGAAGTCCCGTTCCTGTTGGAGTTCACCGATGGTGTTTTCCAGCCGGTTGACCAGGGGTTTGAGGACCATCTGGGCGACTGCCAGAATCCCCAGCAGCATCATGATGTATAAGGTCGAGAACGTCGTCACTGCCTGATCAAATTCTGCAGCGCTTTCCTTTTCGACGAATCTTGCTGCTATCTCCAGATCTGGGATCAATGAGGTGATCTCATTGAGAGCCTGGGTGACTTCCGGATCGTTGAAACGCACATGGGAGCGACTGGCAACACCGCGGGCGCGATTGATAAACTGCTGTAAGTGTCGATCAAGAGCCGCTTCACCGAAATAGAGCTGTTCCAGTTCGTCGGACAGATCACCGGGAGCGGTGATGTACCAGAGGTCCTGGGTGGGGAGAATTCTGTCTCCTGAAACCATGATGCTATGTGCATCGCTGATCTTGGTCAGCGTTTCCAGTAATTGGGATCGGGCACGACGATTGATATCCGGATCTTCGGTCTGGGACAATGTAAGAATTTCGGCTCTGGTAGCCTCGGTCAAACGGACGATGTTTTCGGCCAGTTTTACCCTGGCGATGTTGCCCCGCTGGTTTTCCAGACCGGTTCCAATCAGCAGGAACACAATGGTCATCATGACCGCGACCAGATACAGACCACTGGCATAATGCCCGCCGAGAAGATGGCGGTAATTTTGCCACAAGCGTTGAAGCGCGGTGGATATCATGGGGAGGAATCCTTGTTTTGTTTAGAGAGCAAACTATAAGTATAGGTGGGATTTTTTGGAGCGTTTTGTGAACCAGGTCACAAAAATTGTCCCCCTACGAAGGGAGGCTGCAATCAGGGAATGGTGATTCAGCAGCCGGTTTGCTTACCGTGAAAGATCCTTCAGGGAATCAGGTTGGGTTGAGCGAAGCGAAACCCAACAATGTCCGATTGGTGGGTTTCAGATGACGCCTCTGTTCACCCAACGATCTTTCATCTGTTGGGGTGATGCCAAGGGTTTCATGAGCGTTACCGTGAAAGTCCCCTGTAGGCCTTTCATCTTCTGGGGTGATGACAATCTCATTGTGTGTGGTGATGGCAGGCGCATCATGAGCGTAACCGTGAAAGTTTTCAATGATTCACCGCGGAGGACGCAGAGGAGGAAAGGAAAGAACAACACCCTTCGTTCTCCGTGTCTCTGTGGTGAGAGGCAGTACCCGTACCCTCGGTGAGGATGGAGGGGTGGGAGGTTGTGGGGTCTCAAGAGGCACCAATCAGCCAGCCCATGGGGTTGCCATATGACAGGAAGAATTTGGATTCCATGAATGTTACGTTGAAGTGATGACGGAGGATTTTATGCAACGTCGTGCCTATGCCCAGGTGGCCTTGATCGATGAGTCCCAGTGTGTCGGCTGCGCGCGTTGTCTGGAGGTATGCCCTGTGGATGCTATCGTTGGAGCCAGAAAACTGATGCATACTGTGATTGCAGCAGAGTGTATCGGGTGTCGCCTGTGTCTGGACCCTTGTCCGGTGGACTGTATTGTCATGGTGCCGACACCCGAGCAGTGCCGGCCAGAAACAGAGGAAGAAATACGCCAGCGTGGCAAGTTGGCCAAATCCCGTTACCGTGCCAGGCAGCGTCGCCTGGCACTTGAGACCGAGCAGAAACGGAAACGGCTGGAATTCATGAAAGCAGCGTTGGGACAGAGGGAACGGGGTTGAATCAGATCAAACGGCGCCAGATCTTCGCGCGCTTGGCTGAAGCCATTCCCAATCCGACTACCGAATTGAAATACAGCACCCCGTTTGAGCTGTTGATCGCAGTAGTGCTATCGGCCCAGGCCACGGACAAGAGCGTCAACAAGGCAACAGCGGAATTGTTCAAGGTGGCCAACACACCACAGGCTATGCTGACCTTGGGTGAAGAGGGGCTCAAGCAGTATATTCGCCATATTGGCCTCTACAATACCAAAGCGCGTCATATCATTGCCTTGTGCCGACGGTTGCTGGACGAGTATGGTGGTGAGGTGCCACGTACCCGCAAAGCGCTGGAATCATTGCCTGGAGTAGGGCGCAAGACTGCCAATGTGATTCTCAATACGGCTTTTGGGGAGTCGACCATCGCGGTCGATACCCATATCTTTCGGGTCTGCAACCGGACCGGGCTGGCGCGGGGGAAAAATGTCCGTCAAGTGGAGGAAAAGCTGAACAGGTATACCCCCGCGGAGTTCAAAAAGGATGCCCATCATCTGCTGATTCTCCATGGGCGTTATATCTGTACGGCCCGCAATCCCAAATGCGAAGAGTGTGTCATTTGTGACCTGTGCGAGTATCCGGACAAGAATCTCAGTCGTTCAAGGGCTGGGGAGCAGCCGCAGGCGGTGAGTGACAGCAACGGCCGACAGAGGTAAAGGGATGCCCTCGACCCAGTAGGTCTGGAGGTCGGCGTAGTGGGAAGACAGGAAGTGGCCGATCTGTCCGGTCGGCATGTGTAAAATGCCTTGGCCGGTTTTCCCAGGTCTGACTATGAGGCGCATACTGGCGCCATATTGCGGTAGTGCGACTCGTATGCACGTCGCGCAACCGGACAGCGGATCCCGTGGCATATCCAGCCATCGGGAAATCAAGGGGAGGGCAGGACTCAGTGGATGTCTGATAGTGGCGCGATTGACCTCGCCCCAGGTCAGTTTTTCGATGGGTTTGTCAAAGGTGCGTTTCAGTTCTGCCGCAGCCTGAATCAGATGATGATGTAGAAATTCCTGCCAGCTGTCGAAACGGCGGTCAGGGAGGGTATCTGGATGCTTCAGTCGTAACAGCTGTCGCAGTGGAACCTCCTTTTTGAGCCATTGATAGCGGAAGTCTGGGTCGACTCTTTGACAGGGTGCCAGGAGCGCATTGAGAATAGCCTTTTCCAGGCGTTCATGGAAGCGGTCGAGCAGGGGCAGGCCAGTGCTGTTTCGCTCGGCATGACCGTCCCATGACTTGAGGGTACTGCGCAGCGTGGTCGCGATTTCTGTGTTCTCTTTTTGCAGAATCTGCAGTGCCAAGTCTCGATAGAAACGATAGAAAGGCGCGGCAGTGTCCAGTTGCAGGTTGAAGTGGGCGCTTGGATCGATACCGGGGTGTTTGTCCAATTGCTGATGTATCAGGTGAGCGCGCCAACTGGGAGCGTAGTTGTGGCCCACTCGAATCGCTTGATCACACCCCAGGGTACGTTGATTGGCGGTCACCAGGAATCCCTTCGGAGGGTCGATGATCCGTGGCATTTCATGGCCCATGAGATATCCATTCCAGCCGATGCTCCCTGAAGCCCAGCTGAGGCTGGTGGTGCCGTCGAACCCTTGCCTACGTGGAAGCCGGCCACTCAAGGTCCAGCCGATATGCCCATCGGTATCGACGGCCATGACATTCTGTACCGGAAGGCCGGCTTGGTTGAACAGGGTGAGTGCCTTGGCCACGCTGCCGGTCCTGTCCATATCCAGCAAACGGAGATCGATATTGGCAGGATCGAGTGCGGTCCAGGACAGGGCAACCGGCTTTCCCAGCAGGCTACGTTCCATCACTGGTCCCCACCGGGTGCTGAGGAGAGTAAGGTGCTTCGCTGTTTCCCCCTTCACAGCAACGGTTTCATGAAAGACCAGAAAGGGCTCCCAGCCACCGGGTGACCGGTATCGATCCGGATGCCCTCTATTGGTTTCCAGAATGACCAAGTCACGTACATCGGCCATGGCGTTGGTGAAACCCCAGCCGATATGGCCGTTACTGCCTGCGATGACGCCCGGAGCGCCGGGTAGCGTAACGCCGTCGACGTTGATGCCGGAATATCTGAGTCTGGCAAGGTACCAGAGGTTGGGTACCCCCAGGGGAAGATGCATGTCGTTGGCGAGCAGGGCCCCTTTGGTTGTGTTGACTGCCCATTGATTGGATGCGGCAGGTGATCTTGCGTCGATGAGATCTGAAAGTGGGAATTGTTCGGCCAGGATGGCTGCAATTTCTTGGACCGGTACCGGCCTGACGGGACGGTGCCCGCAGTCTTGACCCATCAGCAGAGTGTCGCGAGGATCCTCGTCGGGGGTAAGAAATTCCACCAAGGCTTTGGGAAGGGCATGGGCCATCACCGTCAACATACGCTCCTGGTTTCCTATATCGTCCAATAGCTGGAACATGGAAAGAATGATCAAAATCGTGTCGGCGCATTGCCAAGGGGCGGGACGATAGCCCAAGGCCAGGAATTCCGGGGGAAGAATCCGCTGCTGGATGAGGTAGGCATTGACGCCCGCCGCATAGGCTGAACAACCGGCTTTTTGTTCCGGGGGAAGTCGATCCACCACTTTGCGGGCTACCCGGGAAAAACCGAGAGTACGTTGGTGGATGTCGAGTCTCAACGCGGGGTGAGCGAAAATCTCCGCCAGTGTTCCGGTCATTTTGCGCCGGTTCAGATCCATCTGAAACAACCGGTTGCTGGCATGTAGATAGCCTAATGCACGATAGGCATCCAGGCGATTTTCCGCAGCGATGGTAGGGATGGCGTGGGTGTCGAAAGTGACCGTGACCGGTGCGCTCAAAATCGGCAGGTGAATCTTTCCCTGTTGTTGTGGTAGCGAGACCCACAGAGTCCCCAGCAACCCGGCTGTGGCAATCAGGACGATGCCAAACAGGGCCGACAGGGCGATGGTGGTCATTTGTTTCAGGATGAAAGACATGGGATTAAAGACAGTCAGTTGCCTGATTTGGTATGCTTTGCCTGTGGCTGGGATATGAGAGTATTCGAACCCCCTGTTTCTCACCGAGGATGTTCAGGGGTGAGAACGCGCTCTTGTATCCTGGCTGAAAAAAACAATGCAATCGAGATCACATCATAAAGAGGAGGATTCTCAATGGCGAGCTTAGAAACCCCGGTTTGCGATTTCCGCAAACCCTGCCCTGACTTTTCCCTGCCGGGCGTCGATGGCAAGATCTGGACCCGTGATGAATGCTGCGGGGACAATGGTCTTCTGGTCATGTTCATCTGCAACCATTGCCCTTATGTCAAGGCAGTTTTGGACCGGATCATCCGCGACTGCAGGGACCTGCAAAAATATGGGATTGGTTGTGTAGCGATCAATTCAAACGATCCCGAACAATATCCAGAGGATTCCTTCGAGAACATGAAAAAACTGGCGGAGGAAAAGAATTTTCCTTTTGCCTATCTATTCGATGAGAATCAGGAGGTCGCCAAGGCTTTCGGTGCGGTCTGTACCCCTGATTTCTTCGGTTACAACGCTCGCCTCGAGCTGCAGTACCGCGGACGTCTCGATGAAAGTCGCAAGCAGCCTGTACCCGACGCGCCGCGCGAACTACTTGACGCCATGAAGCGCATTGCCATCACAGGAAACGGACCCAAGGAACAGTATCCGAGTATGGGTTGTTCGATCAAATGGAAGCAGGAAGAAAGCTCAGAGGCCCAGGAGGACAGCTGATTTTATTGACGCTGGATTTTCCTCGTGGGTGGAAACCAGGGGGCTTGTCTTTCGGGAGGCCCTGATGGCGGGGCCAAGGTCTTCCAGGCTGTGGACACCCTCGAGACAAGTCCCTGTCCCCGATATCGAGTGTTTCGTGTTGCCGATTAAAAACTTTTATGAACGCTATGGAGGGAAAATGACCATCAAAAAAATGACCGATCTGGCACTGAATAATAAACGGGTACTCATCCGGGCCGACCTCAACGTTCCTGTCAAGGCGGGTAAGGTGACCTCGGATACCCGGATTCGTGCCAGTGTCCCCACAATCCGCCAAGCGCTTGAGCAAGGGGCGGCCTGTGTGATGGTCATGTCCCACCTGGGACGCCCCAAGGAAGGGCAATACGATGAACAATACTCCCTGGCCCCTGTCGCCGAGCGCCTGGCGGAGCTTTTGGCGCAACCGGTCAGGCTGGTCCGCGGCTGGATCGATGGGGTGGAATGTCAGTCGAAGGGTGAAGTGGTGCTGCTGGAGAACGTTCGTTTCCTCGAAGGAGAAAAGAAGAACGCACCGGAACTGGGTAAAAAAATGGCAGGGCTGTGTGACGTTTTCGTCATGGATGCCTTCGGTACCGCCCACCGGGCGCAGGCCTCAACCCATGCCGTTGCTCAATTTGCGCCTGAGGCCTGTGCCGGGTTGCTGCTGGCCCAGGAGTTGGAAGCCTTGGGCAAGGCTTTGGAGAATCCTGATCGTCCGTTGCTGGCCATTGTCGGTGGCTCCAAAGTGTCCACGAAACTGACGGTATTGGAAACTTTGGCGCAAAAAGTGGATCAACTGATTGTCGGTGGCGGGATCGCAAATACCTTTATTGCTGCGGTGGGATATCCTGTCGGTAAATCTCTGTATGAAGCTGATCTGATTCCTGAGGCCAAACGTTTGATGGAACAGTCAAAGGCGCGGGGTGCGGATATTCCGGTACCGGTGGATGTCGTGGTGGCCAAGGAGTTTTCCGAATCGGCCCAGGCAACTACCAAACCAGTGGCCGAAGTGGCCGGGGACGATCTGATTCTGGATATCGGTCCCGAGACTGCTGCACAGTATGCAGAGATGATCATGAACGCTGGCACGATCGTATGGAACGGGCCGGTCGGGGTGTTCGAGATCGAGCAATTCAGTGCCGGAACCCGGACGCTCGCCCAGGCGATTGCACAAAGCAGGGCTTTCTCCATCGCCGGTGGGGGGGATACCCTGGCGGCCATCGAGAAATTCGGCGTCGGCGATCAGATCTCCTATCAATCCACCGGCGGTGGAGCGTTTCTTGAATTTCTCGAAGGCAAGAAACTGCCTGCAGTGGAAATTCTCGAACAACGTGCCGGATGATTGTAAATATGCAACAAATCTGCTATATGATTACAACAAGACTGAAGAAAAGGAGATACGATGGCTCGCATTACCGTTGAGGATTGTCTTGAAAATGTAGACAACCGTTTCGAATTGGTGCTTTTGGCGACCAAACGAACCCGCCAGTTGCTGGCAGGGGGAGAATCCCTGGTGGAATGGGGGGATGACAAGGCGACCGTGGTAGCCCTGAGGGAAATCGCCGCGGCTAAAGTGGATATCAATAAACTCAGGGACGTCGATATGAATGGTGGTGTTGCCATGATCAAGGAAGAAGAAATGCAGCCACAAATGATATAGCGAGATAAAGATGGCAGAACTGGCCCTGCAACTGGAACGCCCACAAGAGACATTAGCGATTGAACTCGCCGATGCAGTGGCTGGTTACTGCACGCCCGAACAGATCGAGACGCTGCAACAGGCCTTTGTCTTTGCCGATGTGGCCCATGCCGATCAATTTAGACTCAGTGGCGAGCCCTATATCTGTCATCCCCTGGAGGTGGCGCTGATCCTGGCGCAGGAGATGCGTATGGATGCGCCCGGCATCATCGCCGCCATCCTGCATGATGTGATCGAGGACACACCGATCACCAAAGTACAGCTCGAGGAGCTGTTTGGCAACGAAGTGGCGGAATTGGTGGACGGGGTGACCAAGCTCACCCAATTGGACACCAAGTCCAAACAGGAAGTGCAAGCAGAATCCCTACGCAAGATGATCCTGGCCATGGCCAGAGACCTCAGGGTGATTCTGGTAAAATTGGCCGATCGCCTCCACAACATGCGGACATTGGGTCCCATGCCGCCGCCAAGGCGCCGCTTATTCGCCCGGGAAACGCTGGATATCTATGCCCCCCTGGCCAATCGTCTGGGAATGCACCGGATGCGGCTTGAGCTGGAGGACCTTTCCATGCAGGCCATGTATCCGCTTCGTCATCGGGTGATCGAGCAGGCGGTCAAGCGTACGCGGGGGAATCGCAAGGAAGTCAT
The DNA here is from genome assembly GCA_964445885.1 of uncultured Methylococcales bacterium. Classification (GTDB taxonomy): domain Bacteria; phylum Pseudomonadota; class Gammaproteobacteria; order Methylococcales; family Methylothermaceae; genus Methylohalobius. The sequence continues at coordinate 3,167 of CAYUPV010000026.1, read as the reverse complement.
CGTCACTATCGAGCAGGCTATTCGCCAACGTCTCAACGAGGCGGGATTGGCGGGTGAGGTCTGTGGGCGCGAGAAACACATCTACAGCATCTACAAAAAGATGCGTGCCAAGGGACTGTCTTTCAACCAGGTATATGATGTGTATGCGGTGCGTATCGTGACTGACACGGTGGAGGAGTGTTATCGGGTCCTTGGTTTGATGCACGGGCTTTTCAAACCCATCCCAGGTCGTTTCAAGGATTATATTGCGCTGCCAAAGGACAATGGTTATCAGTCCCTGCATACGGTCCTGGTAGGCCCTTATGGCTTGGCAGTGGAGGTCCAGATCCGTACCCGCGACATGCATCGCATCGCAGAGAGCGGGATTGCCGCTCACTGGCTCTACAAGAAGGAGATCGACGACCGTGCCAAAGCGCGTGCCTATGCCTGGATCAAAGAATTTCTGGAGCATCAGCAAGGAGAGGGTGGGTCGCTGGAGTTCCTGGAAAATCTCAAGGTCGATCTGTTTCCCTCTGAAATCTATGTCTTTACCCCGCAGGGCGACATCGTCAAACTGCCACAAGGTGCGACAGCCCTGGATTTTGCCTACGCAGTCCACACCGAACTGGGCAACACCTGTGTTGCAGCCCGGGTCAATGGGCATTTGTCACCATTACATACGGTCCTGTCCAACGGACAGACAGTGGAAGCGGTGACCAACGACTGGAATCGGCCCAGCCCCAGTTGGTTGAGTTATGTGGTGACCGCCAAGGCCCGTTCGGCGATCCGAACCTATCTGCGTAATCTCAAAACCCGGGAAGCGGTTCAGCTGGGGCAGCGGATGCTCAGCGCCGAATTGCGAAAATTGGAGCTTGTTCTCGAACAGATTCCCAACAACCGGTTGGTAGCCAAGCTTCAGGCCATGGGCTGCGCCGACATGGATGCGTTACTGGAACAAATCGGTTTGGGTAATCGGCATGCCATGCTGGTGGCACGCCAGTTGGCGGCGGTAGGGGAGAGCGTGGATGTCTCCCTGGATGACGGAAACAAAAGTGGGTCACCATTGATCATCCGCGGCACCGAAGGGATGGTGATCAGTCTGGCCCGTTGCTGTCGCCCTATTCCAGGTGACGAGATTGTCGGCTTTTTCAACCCCGGTAAAGGTTTGGTGGTGCATCGCGGCAGTTGTCACAACGCTCTGGGATTCCAAAAGAAACAGATCACCTGGGTGCCGGCGGAATGGGACAGTGAGGTGGAAGGTGAATACGCGGTGGATTTCTGGGTGGTGTTACTCGATCGGCGCGGGACCCTGGCCAAAGTGGCGACCACCATTGCTGAAGGAGGCGCCAATATTGAGAATTTTCAGATTACCCAACAGGACAGTCATACCAGTACCGATTTGATCACCCTTACTGTCCGCGACCGAATTCACCTGGCCAGAATCATCCGTAGACTGCGTAAATTGCCCGAGGTCTTGCGCATTCAGCGGGCCAGGGCCTGACTCCAAGGAATCATCCATGGCAGCAACGGCTGCCCTAACTTTCCCACCCGTCGTTTCCCTCAAAGGCGTCGGTCCTGCGCTTGCGTCCAGGTTACAAAAGCTTGGTATCGTTGATGTGCGGGATCTGCTCCTGCATGCCCCTGTGCGTTACGAAGATCGGTCACGAGTGACGCCGATCGCCGAGGCCAATTCTGGCAAGGTGCTGATCGAGGGAGAAATTGTGCTGTCCGATGTCGCTGGACGCCGCAAACCCATGCTGGTGTGCCGGATGTGCGATCAAAGCGGTTCGATCGAACTGCGTTTCTTCCATTACTCTCGCTCTATGCGCCAACGCTTGGGGCCAGGCAGCCGCTGGCGCTGCTTTGGAGAAGTCAAGTCTTCGATCTATGGAAGGGAAATGATCCATCCCGAGCTGGAACCTGCCGACAATACGCTGGTGGAAATCCTTCCAATCTATCCTACTACGGCAGGACTTAGTCAGAAAACCCTACGGCGGCTACAAGGGCAGGTGATCCCCCGGCTGGAGAGGGACACTGCCTGGTTGCCCGAGTTGCCCCAGGCCTGTCTCCCCACTGGCATGAAAACTCCTTTACTGGAGGCCTTGAAAGCTCTTCATTGTCCTCAACAAAATGATGCTGATCTTACGGCCTTGAGCGAGGGCAGACACCCCGTACAGCGGCGTCTGGCCTTCGAGGAACTCCTGGCCCATCAGTTGGCGTTTCGGGCCCAGAGTCGTCGCCATAGCGGATTGCCAGCGCCACGGTTGATATTGGAGGCGGGGTTGTTGCACCGCTTTGTCGCGGGCCTGCCCTTCAGACTCACGACGGCCCAGGAGCGGGTTTTCGCCGAAATCCGTGATGATCTGGAAAGTAACCGTCCCATGGGTAGACTGCTGCAAGGCGACGTCGGGTCGGGAAAAACCGTGGTAGCAGCCCTTGCAGCCCTGACAGCCTGGGGAAGTGGTTGGCAATCGGCATTGATGGTCCCCACGGAATTGTTGGCTGAACAACATTGGCGAACCTGGCAGGATTGGCTGAGTCCTTTGGGGCTTAAGGTGGCCCTTTTGACCGCGCGTCAGGGTCGCAAGCAGCGTGATCAACTTTTGACGGCAGTGGCGTCGGGCGAAGTGGATGCGCTCATCGGAACCCACGCCTTGTTCCAGAAGGACGTCCATTTTTCCCGTCTGGGGCTGGTGGTCGTGGATGAGCAACACCGCTTCGGGGTCGATCAACGGCTGGCGCTCAAATCCAAGGCACAGGCACAGGTCCCCCACTACCTGGTGATGACTGCCACACCCATCCCCAGAACCCTGGCCATGCTGCGGTACGGCGATCTGGAGGTATCCGTGATCGACCAGCTTCCGCCCGGACGTGAGCCGGTGGAGACGCGGGTGATGAGCGAAGAGAAGCGGGTGCAGTTGATCGACCGGTTGCGTCAGTGGATCCGGGGAGGGCGCCAGGCCTACTGGGTCTGTACTCTGATCGAGGAGTCGGAAGCCCTGGCCGCAGAAGCGGCAGAGAAGACCGCGGACACACTGCAACAGGAATTGGAGGGTGTGCGGGTGGGGTTGGTGCATGGGCGGATGAAAGCCGAAGCCAAAGAGTCGGTGATGGCATCGTTCAAGGCCGGCGAGATCGAGCTGCTGGTGGCGACCACGGTCATCGAAGTGGGGGTGGATGTGCCCAAT
>CAYUPV010000025.1:0-19485 GCA_964445885.1 uncultured Methylococcales bacterium | reverse complement strand
GATAGAGTAATAATCGGCCGGATTTGGGCAATTGGGTGTTAAATTTGGGTTAAGGCATGTCCCACTTCAAGTGAAAAGATCACCGGGTGATCGCGGCGCGCTACTCATGTTAGCGATTCGACTGCTGGGAGAAGACTGCAGGAAAAAAGCATCCAAAGTACAGTCAACAAAATAGGGCAAACCGCCAGGCATTGAAAAGGGCCGGTGGGGTTGCTCCCACCGGCCCTTTTGGTTCCAGATCAGTCGTCAGACTTGACGTTGATCCTTACTCAGTCCTTGAGTCTGATTTCCTTATCTGTCTTCCTCGTGATCATCATCTTCGTGATCGTTCACATCGCCGTCGAGATCGCCATCGTCGCTGCTGTCAATGCTGCTGTCACTGCTGCTGCTGTCACTGCTGCTGCTGTCACTGCTGCTGCTGTCAATGCTGCTGCTGTCAATGCTGCTGCTGTCAATGCTGCTGCTGTCACTGCTGCTGCTGCTGTCAATGCTGCTGCTGTTGTCATCTATGACAGGTGCAGGATCTTCCACCTTGCAGTCACCGACATACTTGACTTTAACATTTTGCGGCATGTAATCGCCGTAGCTGACGGTCACGAAATCACCGACCTGGGTCTTGGTAAAGTCTAAGAACCTGGACTTACCAATCCCAGCATTGGGTCTGCAGCGGAGATCGACGTTGGCGACAGAGCCATCGGCCAGCTGAACGCTGACAGTGGGATCGGCCAGACAGGTTTCCTTGAAACGTGTCTTGTGGATCTTCACCTTCACATTCAGCAGGTCCTTCTTGCAATTGTAGATAGCTTTTGCCTGTTTAAATGAGAAGTCATCTTCGCATACACCGACTTCCTTGAAGTTTTCGCCGTCGACTTCCACAGGATCATAATCATCGTACTTGATGTACACACCCTGTTCGACGAGATCCTGATCCTGGTCACGGAAATTAAAGACGCCCTTTACTTTGCCTTTCCTGTTGCAATGTACATCCTTCGTTGCGACTTCAGTCATGGTAGTACCCAACAGGATGCTCATCGGCCTGACGTCCCTGCTGCAGGATTGGTCGATCAACTTAGCTATTACTTTCAACCGGCCGTTATTGCAGTTGAATTTAGCCTTGGTCTTCTTCCAGATGAGATCACTGGGGCCAGCTTGCATATCAACAGTGATATCGAAAGAGTCACTGGCTTGACCATCGGGAGCACCCCTTGTATCGGTTGCGGTCACAGTCGCCGTACAAGACGCATCAACAGTGCCGGTTACCGTCACTGTGGTGCTGTCTCTGTCGTTAGCGCCAGTGATACTCAATCCATTACAACCCGTCACTGTCCAATCCACCATACCTGACGCGTCTTGTGCTATCACATCGACGTTGACAGTCGGACCTGTCACAGGTGTGGTATCCATGATGTTGATGGTCAATGGCGACGTAGTTGTCGGAGGAGTAACCGTCTTAGGCTGGATCGTGACCTTCACACTAGCACTAGACGTTAGTCCGCCTTCGTCCTTGACGGTCAGGGTAGCCGTAAACGTCTTATCCGTGGTTCCGGTATTGGTATACATATGAGAAGCAGTGGTCATACCCGTTCCCGTTACCGGGCTGCTGCCATCACCATAGTCCCAGGTGTAAATGAGATTGGCAGTCGAGGTATTGTCATCCGTGGTACCAGTACTATTGAAGCTGACAGTGTCACCACTCGTGTAGGTGGTGGTACCACCAGTGACATTGATGACCGCGGTAGGTGCCGCGTTGGTTGTCGGAGGAGTAACCGTCTTAGGCTGGATCGTGACCTTCACACTAGCACTAGACGTTAGTCCGCCTTCGTCCTTGACGGTCAGGGTAGCCGTAAACGTCTTATCCGTGGTTCCGGTATTGGTATACATATGAGAAGCAGTGGTCATACCCGTTCCCGTTACCGGGCTGCTGCCATCACCATAGTCCCAGGTGTAAATGAGATTGGCAGTCGAGGTATTGTCATCCGTGGTACCAGTACTATTGAAGCTGACAGTGTCACCACTCGTGTAGGTGGTGGTACCACCAGTGACATTGATGACCGCGGTAGGTGCCGCGTTGGCAGCTGCGATGGTTGCTGTAGTGCTGTCTTTAGCAGACCCGCCATTGCCATCACTGACGGTCAGTTTGACAGTGAATTTGCCAGCCGACGTATATTTGTGGGAGGGATTCATCATGGTACTCGTCCCACCATCACCGAATGTCCAGCTGTAGCTCAGCGTGTCACCATCGGCATCAGAAGCTGTGCTTTTGAACTGGACTGCCACGCCCACCGTACCATTGTATGGCTTGTTGAGAATGGAAGCGGTAGGAGCTGTGTTGGTCGGCGTCAACGGGCAAATGACACCGAAGTTATCGTCAGCCACTGAATTTTTGGTACCTCGCCCCTGCAAATATGCAATAGCCAAGGGTGTGGCGGCGTTACCTCCACTAAAACCTGGTGACACACTTTGGTCGTGACAACCGGTACATGAAGCCATAGCGTTAAAATCTGATACAAATTTAGCTGCTACCGCACGACCAGATTGACCACAAAAAGTCTGTACCGCCTGTGCATATATCTTCCCTGTATTAGCATGGGCCTGCCCCATGAAACCACCCAGGGCCAAGGCCATGACCCCCGTGGCCAGGGCGGTGCCGCGCCGGCTTTTGCTGTTAAAGTTCATTCGTTTCATACGAACACTCCTAAATATTGTTACTGATGATGGAAATCGAGAGGGATGCTTTCCGTCGATCTGGCCCAGTCATTTCCTGACCAGACTCCATCGATGGAAAGCCCCCCTCTTTTTTTTCCGCTCGAGTTCTATTAAGCACGCATCGTGCCAATCTTTATCAAACTGCGTAGTGACTAGGATCCGAGGGGTTGAGTAAAGTGAAGGGAGGACAATTTCCCAGTCATAAACTGGGTCAACAGGTATAAAGTGTTGGGAACCGGCGACACTTTTATGTAAGCACTTACTTACATTACTAAAGGAAGCAGCGAATCAACAGGGATTGACGATTGTCGCTGAAAAAAGACAACTAGCTTGGAAGGAAAAACAGGAAAAGCAGCAACTACCCGCATCCACGCAAAAAAAACAGCTATCCAACAGGATCTTGTGATATGTCTACAATATCGCCCATGAAGGGACCTAGCATCCCCTCGGAAGATGAAAGAACCACGAGGGTGCCGGGGGCTTGGCTGAAAAGGGTGATCGCGCCCTGGACGGGCGCTAGCAGGGACGAAAGTCCAATGGACTTCCGCAGCCGTGCGAGCCCCCGGGTAGGGAGACCCGGGCAGGGTTTTCAGGCGCAGCAGGATTGCGTAGCACGAAAGGATTCAAGGCGACCCGAAAACAACCTCATGCTCCCTGCCCCCCTGTAACTTTCACGGTATCGCTCATGAAATCATCATTTCATCCCGAAGCATGAAAGCCCTAAAGCCGAGGCAGGGGATTCGTCTCTCGGGACGCCGTGAACCCATCCCTGGGGGCTCGGACACGGCCGTCCGGGCCGTGTACGCCCTCGAGCCGAATCCCCTGCCTCGGCCCCCATGTCACTTTCAAGGAAACTTTCAAGCAAAAACGCATGCTTTTTTGAATACCCTGAACCGGCTCGAGGCTCGTTATTTCCTCTGGAAACGCTCCAGCAGACCTTCCAACTGATCCAGATCACTGTAATCGATCGTCACCCGGCCCTTGCCTCCCCTGCCTTGTCGGATGGTCACGCGAGCCCCCAACACAGAACTCAACTGCTCCTGCAGGCGCCGGACGTCGGGATCGAGTTGCGGGATTTTACCCTCGGAGACTTCGCTCTGCAGCCGTTTGACCAGCACTTCGGTGGCCCGGACCGTGAACTTGCCATCGGCAACCTTCAGGGCCACCTCGACCTGTTTGTTCCCCACCAATCCCAGCAGAGCGCGCGCATGGCCCATCTCGATCCGGCCCGTCTCCAGCAACTGTTTGACCTCCGGTTGCAGGTCCAGCAGTCTCAGCAGATTGGTGATGGTGGTACGGGACTTGCCCACCGATTCGGCCAGTTGCTGGTGGGTCATCTCGAAGTCCTCCAGCAGACGCCGCAGGGCCTCGGCCTGCTCCAGGGGATTGAGATCTTCGCGCTGGATGTTCTCAATCAGTGCCATGGCCAGGGCGGTACGGTCGTCCACCTCACGGATGACCACGGGAATCTCGGTCAGACCAGCGAGCCGGGAAGCCCGCCAACGCCGCTCCCCGGCCACCAGTTCGTAATCCCCGCTGGCCTTTGCTCGCACCACCACGGGCTGGACCACTCCATGGGCCTTGATGGAATCGGCCAGTTCCTGCAGGCTTTCCAGATCGATGTCCCGGCGGGGTTGAAACCGGCCGGGTTCGATCCGGTCGAGCAACAGGGTCTGGGACACCACTGGCGTTTCCTGGATGGATACATCCCCCAACAGGGCATTCAGGCCCCGGCCAAGACCACGCTTTTTAGCCGCCATGTATCGTTACTCCTTTTCGTTGCGTCCGACGAGTTCCCCGGCCAGCGCCAGGTAGGCCAGTGACCCGCGCGATGCCTTGTCGTAGTGGACTACCGGCAACCCATGACTGGGTGCCTCGGCCAGACGGATGTTACGGGGAATGCAGGTACGCAGCAGTTTCGAGCCGAAATGCTGCTGCAGTTGATCAGAGACCTCCCTGGTCAGATTGCTGCGAGGATCGTACATGGTGCGCAGCAATCCCTCCAGGGTCAAGCGGGGATTGACCGTCTGCTGGATGTTGGCCACCGTCTCCATGAGCGCAGACAGTCCTTCCAGGGCATAGTATTCGCATTGCATGGGAACCAACAGACTGTCGGCCGCCACCAGGGCATTGAGGGTCAGCATATTGAGGGAGGGCGGACAATCGATCAGCACGTAATCGTAGCCTTCCCTGATGGTCTCCAGAGCCTCGGCCAGACGACGCTCACGCCGCTGGGACTGCATCAGACCCACTTCGGCGGCGGTCAGATCGGCGTTTCCGGGAATGAGGTCGAAGCTCAGATCCACGAAGGAAACGATGATATCCTCGGCCTGGGCTTCTCCCAACAGGAGATCGCAGCAGGTCCATTTCAGATCGTTCTTGTCGACCCCGCACCCCATGGTGGCATTGCCCTGTGGATCGATGTCGATGAGCAGGATCCTGCGTTTGGTCAGAGCCAGGCAGGCGGCCAGATTGACGCTGGTGGTCGTCTTGCCCACGCCCCCTTTCTGATTGGCGATCGCGATGATTTTGCACATGGATATTCAGCTTTGAGTGATTTCTATCAGATGACGTTCAGCCTCCAGGCCAGGCACGGAGAGGGGCACCACCTGATGGGGCAGACCTTCGATGGCATGCATTTCGGAGGCTGGAAAACGCCCCTTCATAGCCAGGAACCTGCCCCCCGGTAACAGCAGATGGCGGCACTGTGGGAAACCGCGGCCCACCTCGGCAAAGGCTCTGGTGACGATGGTATCGAATCCGGGATGGACTGCATAGTCTTCGACCCGGGCATGCACCGCTTCCACATTGGACAATCCCAGTTCCAGAGACATCTGCCGCACGAAACGGATCTTCTTGCCCACCGCATCCAGCAATACGAGGCGGAGCCGGGGAAAAAAGATCGCCAGGGGCAGTCCCGGGAAACCGGCACCGGTTCCCACGTCCAGGATCCTTTCCCCGGCCAGGAATGGATGAATCGCCAGGCTGTCGATAATGTGTTTACTGATGAAACCGGTCTCGTCCTCGACCGTAGTGAGATTGAACACCCGGTTCCAGCGCAACAAGCTACGGTAGAGTAACCGGATTCTGCCGATGCGCTCAGGATCGGCTTCCAGTCCCAGGCAGACGAGTCCGGTGGTCAACAGATCTTCTGCCATCAGGCGCTTTTCTTTTTCAGATGCACCAGCAGCAGCGAAATCGCTGCCGGTGTCATTCCCGGAATCCGGGCCGCCTGCCCCAGGGTGGCGGGTCTGAGCGAAGTCAGTTTCTCGCGGACTTCCTGCGACAGTCCGATCACATCGGCATAGTCGAACGCATCCGGCAAAGCCAGCTCCTCGTAGCGGCGGGCGCGTTCGATCTCGGTCTTCTGGCGCTCGATGTAGCCGGCATACTTGGCCTGAATCTCCACTTGTTCGATCACCTGACTTCCCAGCCCGGTGTGTTCGAGCAAATCGAGGTCGAGCAGTTGATCGATGCCCACTTCCGGCCGGCGCAGCAATTCCAACAGATTGGCTTCCCTCTGCAAGGGAGTTTTCAAACCGGCGGCCAGCCTATGGGCGGATTGGCCATCTGGTTGGATCCATGTCCGGGCCAGATTCTGCGTCAATTGTTCGATCGACTCCTGTTTACACACGAAGGCCCGCCAGCGCTCATCGTCCACCAGTCCCAGTTTTCGTCCGGACTCGGTCAGCCGCAGATCGGCGTTGTCCTCCCGCAGCAGCAGCCGGTATTCCGCCCGGCTGGTGAACATGCGGTAGGGTTCGGAGGTACCACGGGTAATCAGATCGTCGATCATCACCCCGATATAGGCCTGGTCACGCTTCGGCCACCAGGGCGCTTGCCCCTGGGCCTTGAGGGCAGCGTTGAGTCCGGCGATCAGCCCTTGGGCGGCGGCTTCCTCGTAACCCGTGGTGCCGTTGATCTGACCGGCGAAGAACAGGTTTTCCATCGCCCGCGTCTCGAGGCTGGGTTTCAGGCTCCGGGGATCGAAATAATCGTATTCGATGGCATAGCCGGGACGGGTGATGTGAGCATGCTCGAAGCCTTTGATGGATCGGATGAAAGCCAGTTGGGTATCGAACGGCAGGCTGGTGGAAACGCCGTTGGGATAGACCTCGTGGGTGTTCAGCCCTTCCGGCTCGACGAAGATCTGATGGGAATCGCGCTCGGCGAATCGCACCACCTTGTCTTCGATGGAAGGACAATAACGCGGTCCCGTTCCTTCGATGGCACCGGTGTACATGGGCGAGCGGTCCAGTCCCTCACGGATGATCTCGTGGGTCTTTGCATTGGTCCGGGTGATGTGGCAGGGAACCTGGGGCGGATGTTCTTCTATCCGGCCAAGGAATGAGAATACCGGCATCGGGGTATCGCCGGGCTGCTCGACCATGACGCTGTAATCCAGGCTGCGGCCGTCTATCCTGGGAGGAGTACCGGTCTTCAGGCGCCCGACCCGGAAGTCCAGCTCACGCAGGCGTTGGGCCAGGGCATTGGATGGACTGTCCCCGGCTCTTCCCCCCTGGTAGTTGGCCTGGCCGATGTGGATGATCCCGCCGAGGAAGGTCCCCACCGTCAACACCACCGTGCGGGCCCGGAAACAAAGCCCCATCTGGGTCATCACCCCGGCGGCCCGATGGTTTTCCACCACCAGGTCAGAAACGGTCTGCTGGAACAGCCACAGATTGAGCTGGGTCTCAAGGGTGTGACGCGCCACTTGTCGGTAGAGCGCCCGATCGGCCTGGGCCCGGGTGGCACGCACCGCCGGTCCCTTGGAGGCGTTGAGGATGCGGAACTGGATCCCGGCCCGATCGATGGCTTGGGCCATCAGCCCTCCGAGGGCATCGACCTCCTTCACCAGATGTCCCTTGCCGATTCCGCCGATGGCGGGATTGCAGCTCATCTGTCCCAGGGTCTCGATATTCTGGGTCAGAAGCAGGGTGCTGGCACCACGACGGGCCGCTGCAAGCGCGGCCTCGGTACCGGCATGGCCGCCGCCGACCACGATGACGTCAAAAGTCTGGTGAAAATCCATCGCTTGGGCTAGTCTTCAAATTCAGGGGTTAACTGACCATTATACAGGCTTACATGGACTCGTCATTGCAACATCTGCTGACCACCGCCTCCCGGGTCATCCTCGGCAAGGAACGCCAGATAAGGCTGGCGGTCTGTTGTCTGCTCGCCCGCGGTCATCTGTTGATCGAGGATGTTCCTGGAGTCGGCAAGACCACGCTGTCACACACGCTGGCAAGATTATTGGGACTCAGTTATCAGCGCGTCCAGTTCACCAGCGACCTGCTCCCGGCCGACATTCTCGGCGCGGCGATCTTCGATCAGGACAAACACGCCTTCCGCTTTCATCCCGGCCCGATCTTCCATCAGATCCTACTGGCGGACGAGATCAATCGCGCTCCTCCCAAGACCCAGAGCGCGCTGCTGGAGGCGATGGAAGAGCAGCAGGTGAGCATCGAAGGTGAAACGCATCCGTTACCCCAGCCTTTCTTCGTCATCGCCACCCAGAATCCACTGCACCAGCAAGGCACCTTTCCGTTGCCGGAGTCCCAGCTCGACCGCTTTCTGATGCGAGTCACCCTGGGTTACCCGGAACCCGAAGCAGAACGTGAATTGTTGCGTGGTCACGATCGCAACGAACTGTTACAGACCTTGCCAGCCTGCCTTGCCATCGAGGAGCTGCTGCAATTACAGAGACAAGTCAATGCCGTCCATGTTTCAGAAGCCCTGCTCGATTATGTGCAGGGGCTGTTGGGCTACAGCCGTCAGGCACCGGAATTTCCTCTGGGCCTGTCTCCGCGAGCCGGTCTCGGCCTGCTCCAGGCGGCCAGGGCATGGGCCTTTCTGACCGGGCGCGACTGTGTCTATCCAGATGACGTTCGCGAGGTGTTGACAGCGGTAGTGGCTCATCGGTTGCGTTCCTCCGCCATGCCCATAGACGACGAATCCTGCCTACGGCCGCTGTTCGAACAGGTGGCCGTCCCCTGACCATGTCTTTGGGCGACACAGATTCCGTGATTGTTGTCACACGCTTGCGACCCACCCCCCGGCTGGGGGGATTCATCATGATCTTGACCTTGCTCTGGATCACTTCAGCCAACTATAACAACAATCTGGGCTTCATTCTCACCTATCTCCTGACCGCTATCGGCCTGCTCTCACCCATTCACACCCGTCGCCAACTCAGCGGCGTCAAAGTACGACTGGATAACCCCCAGCCGGTGTTCGCAGGCAAGACGGCTTATCTTTCCCTGCGCTTGGAGAATACCTCCAGACATCCGAAACACCAGCTGCGTCTGAGGGTTCCTGGCGGGGAATGGATCGAATTGTCACTGGAACCTGAACAGACACAACAAGTCTCGGTACCCCTTGAAGTCAAGGTCAGGGGACGCTGGCCAGTTCAACCCGTGCTGATCGATTCAAGCTTTCCCTTAGGCCTGTTTCGTGCCTTTCGCAAGATCCAGGGAGACACCAAGGTGTGGGTCTATCCCCGGCCAGGGGACAACCCACCGTCGTTTCCCAAAACTTCCTCCTCAGCCGCCGAGGGAGAGCATAATTTTCAAGGGTTTCGTGACTATCGACCGGGCGATTCCATCAGACAAGTGCACTGGAAGGGTCTTGCCAAAGGTTTGGGTCTGCAGAGCAAGCATTTTCGGGAAGATCTCCTGGACAATGACGATCTGATCCTGGACTGGGAGCATCTGCCAGCAGGAAATACGGAACACCGGCTGGAATGGTTGTGTCGCTGGTTATTGGATGCCGAAAAAAGCGGTCGTCGTTACGGTTTACGATTACCCTTCCAATCACTGGCACCCGCAAGCGGTCCTCCCCATCTTCACACCTGTCTCAGGTCATTGGCAGAATTTCCCCGTGACTAGATCGGTTGATTGGGTTGAAAATTTTGCCGTCCAGGCGAAATCCGGGAAATTCCGGACTGTGACTCAGCATCGCTTATCTTTTCTGTTGGGGGCTTTGGCCATCGTGGTGCTACCTCATTGGCACCATCTGCCTTGGAGTCACATGGTCCTGTTTCTGAGTTTCCTTGTCTGGCGCCAAATGTGTTTCCAGTGGCCACAGATGCTGCCACGAGGCAAGTGGTTGATGCTGCTTACCCTGGCCACGGTCACTGTGGTGGTCGTCTCCCGCCACGGAGCCTTGGATATCACCACCAGTACCGGTCTTTTGGTCACCGCCCTGGGTTTGAAGCTCCTTGAGCTGAAAACCATCCGCGATGTCTATATCGCTGTCTTCCTGGGTTGGTTCGTCACCTTGACCCAGTTTCTCTTCGACCAGTCTCTGGTCATGGCCGGATTTGCCTTGCTGGCCGTCGCTGCATTGATCGCCGCTTTGATCCAGTTCAACGTTCCCAGACCAGTGGGCTTACAACGGCTCATCACAATCGTCGTGAACCTGATTTTTCCTGCGGTACCGGTAATGGTGCTGTTGTTCCTGTTTTTCCCCCGCCTGACCGGCCCCTTCTTCTCCTTACCCCTCGACACCCAGGCGACCACCGGCCTCTCTGAGATCATGGAACCCGGATCCATCTCCAGTCTGGCAACCTCTTCTGAAATCGCCTTCCGGGTCGATTTCGACGGAGCAATCCCCGCTCCGCAGGAACGGTATTGGCGGGCTCAAGTATTCTGGCACTTCGACGGTCGCCGCTGGTTGCCCATGGTTGAAACACAAGTGGCGACTGCCGCTCCGTACGCTGGTGCAGGAAGACGTTACCATTATCGAATCACCCTGGAACCCCATCACCATCGCTGGTTGTTTTCCTTGGGATTCCCAGGTTCCATTCCTTCCGGATTCCAACTGACCCGCGAAGGCGTATTGCAGAGCAGGCATCCGGTCTATGAACGGATCCTCTATTCCCTGCAATCGTTTGAGCATCTTGGATTTCCTGCTCTCGGCAATGTGGATCGACAAAGGGCCCTGCAACTGCCTGGACCAGCGACACCGAGGATCGATCGGTTGGTAGCCGAATGGCGTCGAAGATCCAAGAGTCCCAGGAAGCTTGCCGATACTGTCATGAGTTACTTCGAGACCCAGGGTTTTACCTATGTGCTCCAACCTCCCTTGTTGGGGGATCGCTCCATCGATCGGTTTCTGTTCGAAACCCGACAGGGATTCTGTGAACACTATGCTTCGGCCTTCGTCTACCTGATGCGGGTCGCTGGGGTACCGGCACGAATCGTCGGTGGTTATCTGGGAGGGTTTCTCAATCCCCAAGGGGGGTTCCTCGAAGTCTATCAGGCCAATGCCCATGCCTGGGCGGAGATATGGATCGATGGCAGCGGCTGGGTTCGGTATGACCCGACTCAAGCCGTGGCTCCGCGCTATCTTGAAAACGCCTGGAACCCGCAGGAACCCGGTGTATCCTCCAGTCTTGTGGAGGCTTTGTTGGACGGGACCGAAAATTTCAATCTGGGGTATGGTTCCCGTCATTCCTGGTGGCACAGTTGGCGACGTAGCGGCCGAATTCTTTGGTCCGACCTCGATCATCGCTGGCACCTTTGGGTTCTGAGCTATGGCCAGAAGGAACAATTTTATCTGCTTGCCAAGCTACGCAACCATTGGTGGATGGTGTGTCTGGCAATGGTATCTATGCTTTTATTGACCGTATGGAGCAAGTGGCGGAGGAAATCCAAAGACCCTTTGGTGGCGGAATACAGACGTTTTTTGGTACGCCTGGAAAAAAACGGCCCAACCAAAGAGGCTGGGGAAACGCCGCTTTTTTTCGCCGACCGCGCTATCAGTTCCCGTCCTGAAAAAGCAAGGCAGATACGACAAATCACTGATATCTATGTTCAGGCCCACTATGGAAAGCGAGACAAACGCGAAGCTGTCAGAGCAATCAAAGTATTGAATAACAATATTTGATTTCTTTATTTAAGAAGATTGTATTGGTTATTAGTCCGGCCAATTCGCTTGGATAAGGTTATTTCTTTATTGTATTCAAATGCTTGCGTGAATACTAAGTTGTCATCAAGGATGTGGATGCTTGTGTAGAAGCTGTGAATAAATGTTGAACAAAATCTATCCACAGATTTCCCGTCCGGTTATCCACAGCTTTTTACCAGGAATAGCTGGGCATAAGTATTCCTCGTTGTCCGAAAAATTATTTTGGGTTTTGGTTTGCCAGGAGTATGATGCGGTTTTGCCCACTAGTAGAGTCCCTAAGGTTTTCATATGCAGATTTCTGAAAACAAAGTTGTTTCCTTTCATTACACCTTGAAGAACGATGCCGGCGAGGTGATCGACAGTTCCGAAGGGCGTGACCCTCTTACCTATCTTCACGGTGCTGGCAACATCATTTCCGGGCTTGAAAAGGCCCTGGAAGGCAAAGACAATGGCGAACACGTTGAAGTCAGCGTTGCTCCCGAAGAAGCTTATGGTGTTCGCAACGAATCCCTGATCCAATCCGTTCCACGCAATGCTTTTGAAGGAGTGGACCAGATCGAGCCGGGAATGCAGTTTCAGGCCCAGACTCCTGCCGGCATGCAGGTTCTGACGGTGATGAAAGTCGAGGGAGACGAGGTTGTCGTCGATGGCAATCACCCTTTGGCAGGAGAAACCCTACATTTTTCTGTGGACATTGCCGAGATTCGTGAGGCCACCGAAGAAGAGCTGGCACACAGCCACGTTCACTGAATATCCGCTCATCGTACGGGTGGGGATCACTTGTGCCCCACCCGATACTCCTTTCAAGCCCTTGTCACACCCGATTTATCCTGCACCGTAGCTGGCAGTCCTTGTTTCCATAGCAGCGACGTATTATCTTACTTCCCCTAGAATAACGCTGTGACAACAACAAGGTTTACATATGGGTAACTGGAAAAGACTGGGCATCTTGCTTGGTGCCGGACTCCTTGCGCTTGGCGTTTTGGCACTGGTGATTAGCGTGCTGCTGAGCCACTTCCTCATCGATCTGTGGTGGTTCTTCTCCCTGGATTTCGGTGGCTATTTCTGGTTGCGCCTGCTGTACCGCTATATTCTTTCCGGTGGAGTGTCCCTGTTTTTCTTTGTCCTGTTTTTTGCCAATTTCTGGATAGCTTCCCGCTTTTTGGGAATACGAAACCGCAAAGGACCTGCCAAAGGGATGGTCCACAGGTTTCAGACTGGTGCGATGGAGGTCTATACGCCGCTGTCTCTGGTCATGGCGATTATTCTGGCTGTGCCCTTTTACCAGCAGTGGGAAGCGGCACTGCTTTTCTTCTTCGGTCCCGGCGCCGGGACCGAAGATCCACTGTATGGTCACGACATTGCCTTCTATATCTTCCGCCTGCCCATTTTTTTTATGTTGCAAAAGGGACTTTTAGCCGTTTTTTCCATCCTGTTTATTGCCATTGGTATCCTTTACTGGGTAGAACACAAGGTGGTCGGCGAGGAAAAACAGGCATTGCCCGAAGGCGCCCGTGGCCATCTCACCTTTCTTGCGGTGATAACGGTGTTGATCGTCGGCTGGGGCTTCATGCTCGATAGATATTCCCTGCTTTACATCGACGATCATGAACCGGTGTTCTTCGGCCCGGGATTTGTTGAGATACGCTATATCCTGCCACTGATCTGGCTGTCACTGGTCACTTTTATAACCGCGGCTTTTAGTTTCATTGCCTACGCCAACAATCACAAAAAGGTGATGTTGACCATGGGGTTGGCCTTCTCGGCTATCTTCGTGATCGCACTAGGGTTGCGGAACCTGGAAGCCATTCCCGCCTTGTTGGATCGGTACATCGTCAAGGCCAATCCTGTGACCACCGAAGGTCGGTTCATGAAGAACAATATCGAGGCGACCCTGGCGGCCTACGATATCGATAAGACCAGTACCGTGAATTTCGAGGTGAGCCTGCGACCCGAGGTGGATATTAGTCAGGAAGAGGAAGACTACATCACCAATATTCCTGTGTGGGATGAGAATTTCCTCCACGATGTCTATCAACAACTTCAAGGGTTGCGGCCCTATTACCGTTTCTCATCTGTCGATGTGGCCCGTTACACGATCAATGGTCGGGTCCAGCAGGTCAATCTTGCCGCGCGTGAGATGAACCTGGCCAATCTTCCAGCGGCGGCAGCCGAAACCTGGGAGAACCAGCATCTGCGTTACACTCATGGCTATGGTGTGGTGATGACACCGGCAGCGCAGGTAGGGGATCGGCCGATGGAATGGTATATCAGGGATCTGAATCTGAATTCCCCGGTGGGTTTCCACATTGACACGCCGGATGTCTACTATGGCCAGGAAAACCTGACCTATATTTTTGTTCCCAATCGACTCGAAGTCGCCGAATTGCCTTCCACCGCCTTGGATGGGCAGAAATATCACGGTGGTGGAGGGGTGGAAATCAAGTCTTTGTTCCGCAAACTCATTGCCTCGGTGCGCTTCCAGGATCCGAAGATCTTCTTTTCGATCAATATCGAAGAGGATAGCTATCTTAGAATCTACCGGAACATCGTGAAAAGAGTTCGTGAACTGACCCCGTTTCTGGTGTTTGACCACGATCCTTATGCGGTGGTGACTGCCGACCGGATTTACTGGATCCTCGACGCCTACACGGTGACGGATTGGTATCCGGTCTCAAAACCCACGTTGCTGGCGGCCCGAGGCCAAAGTGAACATCAGCAGGAAATCAATTACATCCGTAACTCGGTCAAGGTCGTCGTGGATGCCTATGATGGGCACGTGGATTTTTACATATCAGATCCCAAAGACCCGATTATCCGGGCCTATTCCCGGGCCTTCCCGGGGCTTTTCCGTAACATCGAGACCATGCCGAGGGTGCTGCAGGCCCAGCTTCGTTATCCGCGCGATTTCTTCCGCCTCCAGATGGAAATTTTTGCCAAGTATCACCAGCGGGAACCCGAACTTTTCTATCAGCAGGCCGACACTTGGGAGTTCGCCACGGTCAAGGACGTACCCAAGCTGCCGTATTACCTGACAGTCCAACTGGTCGAGCAATCCCATCCGCATCTGCAACCGTTCGTGCAGATCAGCCCGCTGACCCCCATCGGCCGGGACAACCTGATCTCCCTGGCGATTGCCGGGGTCAGGGATCTGACTGAAGGTCCTTATCGACCGGAAATAGTGGTGTATCGTTTCAAGAAAGAGGTCCAGGTGGATGGTCCGGCCCAGATCGACGCCCTGATCGATCAGAATCCCGATATCTCGGCCAAATTCACTCTGTGGAACCAGATGGGGTCACAGGTCAAACGGGGAAGGATCATCGTTCTGCCGGTCGGTCATTCGGTGTTGTATGTCCAGCCGGTCTATCTGATCGCCTCGGGTCAGACCAAGATTCCACAACTGACCCGGATCATCGTGTCGATGGGCAATGTCGTGGTGATGGAGCGTTCCTTGAAAGAAGCGTTCGACAAGTTGCGGCAGATGCTGGTCGAGAAGACAGAAAGGGAACTGGAGATCCGGCAGGGCAACCCCGCTGGGACCAATCCTGCGGTGCCCGCTCCGGCACCTGTCCAAAATGGGTTGTGAGAGTTGTCACCAATAAACCTTGGCCCTGCTCTGGTGACACCGCTTCTGCGGTGTCACCTTAACTACGGCGCTGGGTATTAGACAGTCAGGCTTTTGACTTCTTCCGGGGTTCCGAGCAGCGCTACGTCGGCGGGGCGCAAGGCGAATATGCCCACGGTGACGACCCCTGGAATGTTATTGATTCTCTGTTCCAGATCGATAGGCTGCATGATTTCGAGATTGTGAACATCGAGGATTTCATTGCCGTTATCGGTAATGAATCCTTCCCGCCATTCCGGCTGGCCTCCCAGTTTCACCATTTGCCTCGCGACGTAACTGCGGGCCATGGGAATGACTTCCACCGGAAGGGGAAAGCGGCCAAGTACGTCGACGTATTTGCCCTCATCGGCAATGCAGATAAATTTGCGACTGGCGGCGGCAATGATTTTCTCCCGGGTCAAAGCCCCTCCCCCTCCCTTGATCAACTGCAGCCGTGGATTGATTTCATCGGCCCCGTCCACATAGACTTCAAGGTCACCCACGGCGTTCAGATCCAGAACGGGAATACCCAGTTTTTTCAAGCGTTCGGTGCTGCATTCGGAACTCGAGACTGCGCCCTCGATGTCGGCTTTGAAGTCGGCGAGGAAATCGATGAAGTGGTTGACGGTCGACCCAGTGCCGACGCCGAGAATGGGAATTCCACGAACGTATTCCAAGGCTGCCTCGGCCGCCTTTCGTTTCAGGTCATCTGCTGAACTCATGAATGTCTCCTGGTCAAATATACAAACTATTGATAATAGCCGTCCAGGTATTCTTTTGGCAATGAAAGATCCTGTCGATGCCGGCACAATTTATGGTTGTATGCCTTCGGGGAAAAGGTTTATTTGCAGTGCGCCAGCGACAGGATGAAGTCCCAGTGTTCCTGTTCGACCGACATGACCGAGAGCCGGTTACCCCGCCTCAGAAGGGCCAATCCATCCAATTCCGGATGCTGTTTCAATTCTGTTAGCAGCACCGGACGGTCAAACTTTTTCTCCAGTTGTACATCCACCATGTACCAACGTGAATTCCCAGGTGTGCTCTTTGGATCGTAATAGTCGCTTTCCGGATCGAAGGCAGTGTGATCTGGATATCCTTCCCGGACGATTTGCATGATGCCCACGATGCCGGGTGTTTTGCAGTTGGAATGGTAGAAAAAGGCGAGATCACCTACTTTCATCTGATCGCGCAGCATGTTTCTGGCCTGGTAATTCCGCACCCCATCCCAGTGGGTGGTTTTGTCAGGGCAGTTTGCCAGATCGTCGATTCCGAACACCGAGGGTTCGGATTTCAGTAGCCAAAAGTTGGATCGAGGTGAATTCACGGGAACGATTTTGAAAGAGGAGGAACGTATCCCCCACCTGCGCCGTAACCTCCCTTTGCTCCTGAACCGATCGGTTCAAGTGGGAGCTATGGTGGCGAATCAGGCTTTCCGCTCGTTGGCGGACCTGCACACCATCGCCAAACCTTCACTCCCTGGGTTCTGAATTAGGCTCAAGAGATAACCCCAGGACGCTTCGCACGCTGTAGGGGATACTTAGTTTCAATTGTATACCAAAATCAGGATTTGGCTAGGTGGTGTCTGAATTTTCGTCACTCCTGAGATTGTTATCAATGATATCGTTCAGCTGGAGGATACGGTGGGCTAGCCGGTGCTGCGATTGAACATGTTTTGTCTGTGTTTGGATCAGTTCGTGAGCGATGTTCAATCCGGCCATGATGGCGATTCGTTCCATACCAATGATATTGCCGGTGTCACGGATTGCCCTCATCTCATTGTCCAGGTGTTGGCCTGCTGCAATGAGTGCATCGCGTTCGCCGGGCTGACAGCGCAGTTTGTACTCCCGTCCCAGGATTTTGACCGTGACCAGTTCGGGGGATGAATCGTTCACGACTGTCGACTCAATGATTGCAGGCGGTTGAGCATCGTTTCTACCCTTTCTCTGGCACTATGGGTGCGGGAAAGATAATATTCCCTTTCGGCCGCCATCGTGGCCTGCTGAGCTTTCAATTGCTGATTTTCCTGGCGTAATTGCTGACACAGAGCGGCCAGCTGTTCGACTTTTTCGGTCAAGTGAGCCAAGGATTTTTCAGGATCGAGGGTATCTGTCACGGTGGATTTTTCATCGTAATTGCTAAGAATGTTAGCATAGGATTTTCTTAATCATAGGTCCTTTCATGCCTGACTCCCCAAGCGTTCCCTATACCCAACTGGATGCAGCTTTGACAGCTTCCGGTATGCCATGTTCAGCTGCCGAAACCCATGGCACCTTGACAGGAGTTTTATGCGCCAATCCAAATGCCGATCTCAGGCAGGGGCTCGATGCCTTGTCAGTCTATGTGGAGAGCGCCGGCGGGTTTCAGACCGCTTCCCTGAATGATGTCTTTGTTGCCACAGCCCGGGATTTAACCGATGAGCAGTTTCGTTTCAGTCTCCTGCTTCCCGACGACGAGACTGCCTTGCCCGAACGGGCCGAGGCCTTGGCGAATTGGTGCCAGGGCTTTTTGTACGGGTTCGGAGCCATCGGATCGAAATCCTTGCCCAAACAGACCCTGGAAATCCTGCGTGATCTCACAGAGATTTCGCAGCTGGATCTCCGGGTGGAAGGAGAAGAGGATGAGCGGGCGTTTGCCGAATTGGTGGAATTTGTGCGTGTCGGTGTCCAGTTGGTGTTTGCAGACTCTCTTTTGAACCTGATACGCGAGAAACAGCATGACAAGTGAAGTATTCAGCCGGCGACGGGACGATTATTTCGGTAGGATCGGTCCCAATGATGCGGCAATCCTGGCGGCGGCGCCTTCGCGACCTCGCAGCCGGGATGTGGACTTTCCCTATCGCCAGGACAGTGATTTCTACTATTTGACCGGATTTCCCGAGCCCGATGCCGTGGCGGTGTTCCTGCCGGGCCGTAAACAAGGACAATTCGTATTGTTCTGCCGGGAATACGATCCCGACAAGGCGATATGGGAAGGACGTCATGCCGGATTAAAAGGTGCGCGCAAGGAATATGGCGCCGATGAGTCCTATTCCATCGACGAGATCGATCAGGTTATGCCCGATCTTCTTGCGGATCGGGAGCGTATCCACTGCGGCCTGGGCCGGCGTCCAGATTTCGATCGAAAAGTGATCGACTGGGTCGGCAAAGTCAAGGCACGTATCAGAACCGGAATACGAGCACCGGAAGAGTATATCGATATGGACCGGGTGCTGCATGAAATGAGGCTGATCAAAGGCCCAGAGGAGCAAGACGCCATGCGTCGGGCAGCGGAAATTTCCTGCCAAGCCCATGTCAGGGCGATGCAGGCATGCCGGCCGGGATTATATGAGTACCAGATCGAAGCCGAGATACTGCACGAGTTCACACGCCAGGGTGCCCGTTCGGCCGCTTACCCCAGCATCGTGGCCGGTGGCGCCAATGCCTGTGTGCTGCATTACATCGAAAACAAGGACGCATTGCAGGAGGGAGATCTTCTTCTCATCGATGCGGGAGCCGAATACGATTACTATGCTGCAGACATCACCCGTACCTTCCCGGTCAGCGGTCGTTTCTCCCCGCCCCAGAGAGCCCTCTATGAATTGGTGCTGGAGGCGCAACTGGCGGCCATCGAAAAGGTACGTCCGGGAAATCACTGGAATGAACCCCATGAGGCTGCGGTGAAAGTCCTCACCAAAGGGTTGGTGAAACTGGGTTTGCTCGAGGGCCGCCCTTCCCGCCTGATCAAGAAGGAAGCCTACAAGGATTTTTATATGCACCGGACCGGCCATTGGCTGGGAATGGATGTGCATGACGTGGGCGACTACAAGGTCGACGATCAGTGGCGTGAGCTGAGACCGGGGATGGTCCTGACCGTGGAACCCGGACTTTATGTAGGCAAGCAATGCAAGCAAGTGGTTCGGCGATGGCGGGGCATCGGTATTCGGATCGAAGATGATGTGCTGGTCACCGAATCAGGCTGTGAAGTGCTCACTGAATCCGTTCCCAAACAGGTGGCAGAGATCGAAGCTTTGATGGAGGCGGAAAATGACGACCTATGACGTCCTGATCGTTGGCGGAGGGCTGGCTGGTGGTAGTCTTGCTTTGGCCCTGGAGCCTCTGGGGTTGAAAGTCATGCTCGTGGAGGCGGTGACGGACGAACAGCGAAGCAAGTCTCCAGCCGCGAACCGTACCCTGGCACTGGCCCGCGGATCGGTTGAAATCTTCAGGCAGTTGGAGCTTTGGCCGGGAATTGCCGAACACGCGACCCCCATTGAAATGATCCATGTC
>CAYUPV010000024.1:0-19944 GCA_964445885.1 uncultured Methylococcales bacterium | reverse complement strand
CAGCTTCACAGTCTTTTTGTTTTTCCACTGATACGGCGGCCTGGGCCGACGATCCAGGCAGGCTCATGCCCAGCGCTTCGATCGCAGAGGCCATGGTATTGGCAGTGTACATGCCACCGCACGATCCAGGTCCCGGGATGGCTTTGGTTTCGATCTGATGCAGGGTTTCGTCGTCTATCTTGTCGTTGGCCCGCGCTCCCACCGCTTCGAACACCGACACGATGTCCAGATGTTGCTTACCCAGACATCCTGGGAGAATGGTGCCTCCATAGACGAAGACCGCTGGCCGGTTGAGACGGGCAATGGCGATCATGCAACCGGGCATGTTTTTATCACAGCCGCCGATGGCTACCAAGCCATCGTAGCCCTGACAGCCCATCACAGTCTCGATGGAGTCGGCGATGACCTCCCGTGAAACCAGGGAGTATTTCATTCCCTCTGTGCCCATGGAGATGCCATCGGATATGGTGATGGTATGAAACAATACCCCCTTGCCTCCATGGGTATCCACGCCTTGGATGGCATGGTTGGCCAATTGGTTGATGTGCATGTTGCAAGGGGTCACCATGTTCCAGGTGGAGGCGATTCCGATCTGGGGCTTTTGGAAATCCTCGTCACTGAATCCGACGGCATGGAGCATGGCACGGCTTGGGGCACGCTCGGTTCCATCGACGATTTGTGAGGACTGGGGGCGTTTCTTATCGGTCATTGAGTTGGAATCTCCATCATTTTTTCTATTGATATTAGCGTGAAAGTTTGGGTGGGTGCCGGGGCCTTGTCTTCAGGGGCGCTGTGAATCCTTTCGTGCTGCGCTTTCCTGCTTCGCTCGAAAGTCCTGCCAGGGCCTCCTTGCCCTGGCGCTCGTGCCGCTGCGAAAGTCCACTGGCCTTTCGGTCCGGCTCGCCCCTGTAAGCTTGATCGCGCCCGTCCAGGGCGCGAACACCCTTCCGCCAAGCCCCCGGCACCCTCGTGGTATCTTTCTCTTCTGGGGTGAAATGAATTTCATGGCTGTTACAGTGAAGACAACGAGTTCCAGCTGCGTTTCCGGCGCCAGCCCAGGCGTGGCAGGATCAATCCAAGGAAGATACCACCGGCGAGTACACTGGCGCCGATCAAGAACCAACGTTGTGAACCTTCATGACTGAGGGCCTGGTTTTCCAATTTGAGATGCTGTAGTTGCCGTTCCAGATTGGCTACCCGTTCACGCAGGCGGTTGCGTTCCTCTTCAATTTCCAGGGCATGTGTTGCCGCATGGCGGATTCGTTCGACTTCAGCTTCCAGCTGAGCGTTCTTTTGGCTCAGGTCCCCTTTTTCAGTGCTCAGTGCCCCTTTGGCTTGTTTAAGGGCATCGAGTTCTTCCCTGATTTGGACATTCTCAGCCTTTAGCTGCTCCAGCTTTGAATTGGCGAGCTTCAATTTCCATCGGGAGCTGGGTTCGCCGCTAAGATAGCGGGTCAGGATCCAGCCTTCGGTACCGTCACGTAGGCGTACCTTGCTGTAGCCGCTTTGGGAATCCTTTTCCAGCACCGTGACTGGGGCCCCACTTCGTAAACGGCGCAAAATCTTGTAATTCAGTCCTTTGCCGGAGCGAATGTGGACTTCTATCCTGTCCGTGACATAGGCAGGTTCTTCGGCGACGACCCAAGGACAGACAAGAAAAAGCATGCATGCGGCAACAATGATTCTCATGCTGGCTCCAAGATAGAGATTGAAAACACACATTGTAGAACCCACAGGGTTAGTGACAAGTGACCAAGCGTCAAAACAGCGAGTTTGGCAGGAGCAGGAATTCCAACAATACCTTTTGCGCATGCAGACGATTTTCTGCTTCATCCCAAACGACGCTTTGAGGCCCTTCCAGCACCTCGGCGCTGACCTCCTCACCACGGTGGGCTGGTAGGCAGTGCATGAACAGGGCGTCGGGATGGGCCATTTGCATTATTTTCGTATCGACCTGAAAGCTGTGGAAATCCTCTATTCTCTGGCGTTGTTCTTCCTCCTGCCCCATGCTTGCCCAGACATCAGTGACGATCAGGTCCGCTCCCCAGGCGGCTTCTTGCGGATCACGGGTGAGGGACACGTGGGAAGCGGCATTCTGGAGCAGTCCCGATTCCGGTTCGTAGCCCTCCGGACAGGCGATTTTAAGTTGAAAATCCAATAGACAGGCAGCATTGATATAGGACTGGCACATATTGTTGCCATCACCGATCCATGCCACGGTCTTTCCCTGGATATCTCCACGGTGTTCGAACCAGGTTTGTATATCTGCCAGCAACTGGCAGGGATGGAAACGATCGGTCAGGGCATTGATAACGGGAACTCGGGAGTGCTTGGCGAAACGTTCCACAGTCTCGTGATGATGAGTGCGCAGAGCAATGATATCGATCATCCTGGACAGTACCCGAGCGGTATCTTCCAGGGGTTCTCCGCGGTCGAGCTGAGAATCCCTGGGAGAAAGGAAGATGGCGGCACCCCCCAAATGCACCATGCCCACCTCGAACGATACCCGGGTGCGGGTGGAAGCCTTTTCGAAGATCATTCCGAGTACGCGGTTCTTCAGAGGCTCGTAGGGACCTGTGAGACGTTTGCGCTCTATGGCACGCTGAATCAGTGTCTTCAGTTCTAGCGCATTCAGATCAGTGAGGGTGAGAAAATGGCGGGTGTTCACGATTTAAATCCTAAAATGAGATCCACCAGGCTATCGACCAGCAGTTCCACCTGCCCGTCATCCAGAATGAGCGGTGGCAGCAGGCGCACCACGTTGGCAGCAGTGACGTTGATCAACAGACCCCGCGTCAGAGCCCGTTGAACCAGTTCGGAACAGGGGGATCGCAACTCGAGGCCAAGCATCAAACCCTGGCAACGAATTTCCTTGAGTTGGGGAGCATGAGCCAGTTGCCGGGCAAAGTTGTCAGCGAGCGTTTGTCCCAAGAATGCGGCGCGGGAGATCAGGTGATGCTCCTCGATGATACGAAGGACCTCCAGAGCCACCTGGCAGCCAAGGAAATTGCCGCCAAAAGTGGAGCCGTGCATGCCGGCAGCAAGAATCTCTGAAGCCTTGCTCTTTGCCACACAGGCGCCGATAGGGAAGCCGTTGCCCAAAGCCTTGGCCAGAGTCATGACATCGGGGACGATATTCTCCCGCTGATGGGCGAACCAGTGTCCGGTGCGTCCAATACCTGTCTGGACTTCGTCCAGCATCAACAACCAGCCATTGCGGTCACACAATGACCTCAGCTGATTAAGGTAACCGGCTGTCGGAATTCTGATGCCGCCTTCTCCCTGGATGGGCTCCACCAGGATAGCGACGATATCGTCACGTCCGGACAGTGTGGCAAGGGCCTCAATGTCATTGAAGGGAATCCGCAGAAATCCCGGCACCAGGGGCTCGAAGCCATGATGGACCTTGGGGTTGCCGGTGGCACTCAGGGTCGCCAGGGTTCGGCCATGGAAACTTCCGTCGGTGACCACAATTTTGGGTTCTGCAATACCGCGACCGGCCGCGAAGGCACGGGCGATTTTGATAGCGGCTTCATTGGCCTCGGCGCCTGAATTGCAGAAAAAGACATTATCCATTCCGCTGAGCCGGCAAAGTTCCCTGGCCAGTTGTTCCTGAGGAGGAATGTTGTACAGGTTGGAAGTATGCCAGAGCCGATCGGCCTGCTGGCAAAGGGTCTTGCAGAGATCCGGATGGGCATGCCCGAGATTACAGACTGCGATGCCGGACAGGGCGTCGAGATAACGTTTGCCTTCATCATCCCACAGCCAAGCCCCTTCACCCCGTACGAAAGTAACGGGTAAACGGGAATAGGTTGGCATGATCGAGGAACTCATGGGCTGACAAAGATCCTTATAAAACAGGGTTGAGTAGATCTGTCACCGGGTAGATTGCTTCCGTTTGACTGGCTGGGGCTACGCTCGGCGTCCACCTGGCCAGGCAACTGCAATTGCCCGCCGCATCAAGGCATCCCTACCTAGACATCAACCCGACCATTGGCGAAGCTGGGTTGAGGGTAAAACAAAAGGCAGTCCTCCGACTGCCTCAAAAGTTTAATTTTATTGAAAATTAACGGTAGGAACAATAGAAGAATAAGCTTGTAGGATTGAAAAATAGATTTATGTTGGGTATTTACCACAAAGTATGGCGGAATAACAGCAAGAATTGGAATATAATCAGAATAAGTGAAGCGCATTCTCGGGAGGGTGTCATGCGTTGGATATGGTTGATATGCCTTGGAGTTCTGTTCGCCAAGGGAGGATGGGCGCTGGAAATTCGGGGTGTCCGGTACTGGAGCGCCCCTGATCACGTGCGTTTGGTGCTGGACACATCGGGCCCGGTCAAACCCAAAGTGTTTGGCCTGGAAACCCCATACCGTCTTGTCCTCGATATGCGCGGAGTCAAACTGGCGGCGCCTCTGCCCAAACCCGATGGCAGTATCCCCATGCTCAAAGGATTGCGCAGTGGCAAACCCAAACCCGATGTGCTAAGGATGGTGCTCGATTTGAAGTCTGCAGTGAAACCGAAGGTGTTCACCCTGCCTCCCAACGAGCGTTATGGTCATCGCCTGGTAGTGGATCTGTATAGTGCCAGCGGCAGAAAAGTTCAGACAGTCAAGCGGACGCCTAAAGTTGCCAAACTTCGTGATGTCGTGGTGGCCATCGATGCTGGGCACGGCGGCGAGGATCCCGGGGCCACCGGCCGTCGGGGAACTCGAGAGAAGGATGTGGTACTGGCGATCGCACGTAAGCTGGCAAAATTGATCAACAAGAGCAAAGGCATGAGGGCTGTGCTGATCCGCAAGGGGGATTACTACATCCCATTACGTCGACGGATTGAAATTGCCCGTCAGGCACGCGCGGATCTTTTCCTTTCCATTCATGCCGATTCCTTCAAAAACGCGCGAGCCAGCGGGGCCGGCGTGTACATATTGTCCGGACGTGGGGCCTCCAGCGAAGCGGCGCGATGGTTGGCGGCGCGCGAGAATGCTTCCGACCTGGTGGGGGGGGTCAGCCTGGACGACAAGGACGATGTGCTTGCCAAGGTGTTGTTGGATCTTTCTCAAACCGCGACCAGGGAACACAGCCAGAAGCTGGCGCGGAAGGTTTTGAGCGAGCTGAGGCGTATCGGTCGTATCCATCATCAAGGGGTGCAGCAGGCAGGCTTTGTCGTCCTCAAGTCACCCGATATTCCATCGGTGCTGGTCGAGACCGCCTTTATCTCCAACCCGGAAGAAGAGCGGCGGCTGCGCAGCTCCAAGTATCAATGGTATTGGGCCAAGGCGATTCACCGGGGGGTCCATGATTATTTTCTCCGTCACGCACCACCTAATACAGTTCTGGCAGCAGAGCGCCGACATGTCATTGGTCGTGGCGAGACCCTGGCCAAGATCGCTCACAAATATGGGGTCAGCACTCAGATTCTGAAGGATTACAACGACCTGACCGGTTCCCGTATCAAAGCCGGGCAGGTATTGAAGATTCCACTGGGCGGATGAGCCGGATTCATTTGCTGCCACCGCAACTGATCAACCAGATTGCGGCAGGAGAGGTGGTGGAACGTCCCGCTTCGGTGGTCAAGGAGTTGGTGGAGAACAGTCTCGATGCCGGTGCCGGGCGGATCGAGGTCAATGTGGAGGCCGGAGGAATCCGGTTGATCCGGGTGCGCGATGATGGCATGGGGATCGCCAAGGGGGATCTGCCATTGGCGGTGGCCAGTCATGCGACCAGCAAGATCGCCAGCCTGGAGGATCTACTTCAGGTCAGAACTCTGGGGTTTCGCGGCGAAGCATTGCCCAGTATCGCCTCGGTGGCACGTCTGGAGCTGGTGTCCCGGACCGAAAACGAACCGTGCGGTTGGCGCCTGAGGGTACGACCTTCAGGTGAAATCGATGAACCGGTTCCCATCGCTCATCCCCAGGGAACCACGGTCACCGTGGCCGACCTGTTTCATGCGGTACCGGCCCGGCGCAAGTTCCTGCGGGCGGAAAGGACCGAATTCGGCCACATTCATCAGTTCCTGGAGCGCCTTGTCCTGAGCCGCTTCGATGTCGGCTTCTCACTCAAGCACAATCAACGGGAGATTTGTCAGCTTCATCCCACCACATCGGAAGACCAATGGGATGAACGGGTTGCAGTTATCCTCGGACGGGAGTTCATCGACCAGGCATTGAAAGTCGAGTTTGCCACGGATGACCTGCGTTTGTGGGGTTGGATAGGACTTCCTGCCATTGCCCGCCGTCAAGCCGACAGACAGTATTGGTACCTCAACGGTCGAGCGGTACGGGACAAGTTGTTGGGCTTCGCCCTGCGCAATGCCTACCGGGACGTTCTGCCCGGAGACCGCCAGCCAGCGGCGTTGCTCTATCTGGAGATCGATCCCGGGCAAGTGGATGTCAATGCCCATCCGGCAAAGCTGGAGGTGCGGTTTCGCGATGCGCGCCTGGTGAGGGATTTCATCTCTCAATCCCTCTATCGGGCCCTGGGACGGTCCCGGCCTGAGACGGGTGCTCCGAGTCCAGCCGTGCCTCCCGGCAAGGGGTTCCCAGGCCCATCGGCGCCGCAGCGCCACCAGGTCAGTGAGTCGCTGGCGTTTTATGAGGCGCTGCATCCCCCAGATTCCCGGCCCCTAGCCGGGCATGAAGCCAGAGTCGATGAAGTCGAAGCAAAAGAAACGATGCAAGTGGATGAAACGACGATACCACCCCTGGGATATGCCGTTTCCCACCTGCATGGAATCTATATTCTCGCCGAAGCGCAGCAAGGCTTGGTGATCGTCGATGCCCATGCCGCCCATGAACGGATCATCTACGAGAAACTCAAACGACAGGTGGAGGGTGGCGATGTGGTTCGTCAGCCGTTGCTATTGCCAGTCAAACTGCAGGTGAGCAGCCGTGAGACGGATCTGGTGACCCGATATCACGAGCTGGTGGACCAATTGGGGCTCGAGATCGATATTCTGGGGCCGGAAACACTGGTGGTTCGGGCTTTGCCGGCCCTGTTGGTCAAGGTGGATGCCGAGGGCCTGGTCAGGGAGGTCATCGCCGAGTTGGACCAATGTGATAGCGCATCAGAGGTACAGGCCTCGATTCGAGAGCGGCTGGCGACCTGTGCCTGTCATCGGGCTGTGAGGGCGGGGCAGCGTCTCAGTCAGGCCGAGTTGAATGCATTGCTGCGCGAGTTGGAGCGGACCGAACGTGGCAGCCAATGCAATCATGGTCGTCCCACCTGGGTGACGCTCGATTTCCAGACTCTGGATCGGTTTTTCCATCGTGGCAGATGAGATTCAACGTGCCCGGATCTTCTTGCCGCAGAGATCGTAGGATTTTGAAAACAGTTTATTTTCTGCGCCCGCCGCGTCTCTGGGGTGAAAGTACGATCGAGTGAACTCTCCCGGTTTTGTTCAATGTTTCGGTAAGCCGGTGCCTCTGTGACGAGCGCTGAAATGGATAGTCCGTTGGCCCTGTTGATCTTGGGACCCACCGCCTCTGGCAAGTCGGCGCTGGCGGTGGAACTGGCATGCCAACTGGGCGGGGAGATCATCAGTGTCGACTCCAGCCTGGTCTATCGTGGCATGGACATCGGCACCGCCAAACCCTCGCCTGAGCTTCGTGCCGAAATCCCCCATCATCTGGTGGATATTCTCGATCCGTCCCAAGCCTTTTCTGCTGGATGTTTCCGTCGCCGCGCTCTGACCCTGATCGATTCCATCAGTCAGCGCGGCCGTCTTCCTATTCTGGCAGGGGGCTCCATGCTGTATTTTCATGCCTTGCTGAGAGGATTGGCAGCGTTGCCCGGCGCGGACAGTGGGATTCGGGCCCAAATCGATGCGGAAGCGGCACGACTGGGTTGGGCGGTACTCCACGAGCGTCTGCTGGAGGTCGATCCGGTGGCCGCGATGCGTATCCATCCCAACGATGCCCAGCGAATCCAGCGTGCTCTCGAAGTCTATCGGTTGACCGGCAAGCCATTGAGCGCTTGGTGGGCGCAAGAAGGGAGTGAAAACCTGCCTTTCCGGGTGCTCAAAGTGGCCGTTGCCCCCGGTTCAAGGAAAGAGTTGCACCGGCAGATCGAACATCGTTTCCAGGGGATGCTGACGCAGGGGTTGGTGGAGGAGGTACGCGTGCTCTGGCAGCGTGGTGACCTCGATCCGAGTCTGCCAGCGATCCGGAGCGTGGGATATCGCCAGGTGTGGCAGTATCTGGAAGGGGAATACGATGTCGCGACGATGAAGGAAAAGGCCGTGATCGCCACTCGCCAGTTGGCAAAACGCCAGTTCACCTGGTTGCGGAGGGAGCGTGACGTGCTTTGGCTGGAGAGCGGGGATCCTGCCGCGACCGGGAAGGTCGTTGAGGTGGTTGATACGGCATTTTGAGACAGCGGCACCTTTGGTGAATCATCCGGAGGAGAAAAACGGAGCTTTCGCCAAGTTGGATGGGCGAAAACTTCGTCCTTTGTCCAGGGTCATGAGCCGGCCTTTAGAGGCTGGGAATGAGTGAATTGAGATCTCTCAGGATGGCGGATGCCTGATCGATTGCCTGCTGAATCTCGGGTGCCGAGCCGGCGGGCAGCGCTGCCAGACGGTTTTCGAGCAGCGTCTTGTATGCGTTGATCCTGAGTCTGGCATAGGAAAACTGAGTGGCTGCCGAGACGGTATCGCCGTCAGCCAGCGAGCGTTGGCCCGAGCTCGTGGAAATGGCTGCGTAACGAGTGCTGAAATACAGCGACCTGCGCAAATCGACAGCGCCGGGAATATAGCGGGGTAGGGCGATGATGGCGTACAGAATGGACTGGGGGTCGGGTGTCGACGCCAACGTATTGGTGCCACTGCTGGCCATCCATTGATCCAGATCGGCGGCAAGGTCGCCGGCTTGGGTTAGCAGTGAGGTGACCTGTCCCTGGGCCTTCTTCCATTGCTGGTATTTGATGTGCAAGGCTTGCAGATCGGCCCCGGAACCGAAGGTTTGGTTCAGGGTTTGCGAATACGAGCCGAGTTCGGATTGGCAAACCGCCAGTTCGGTCACGGGATCGGGGCTTCCGATGCC
Organism: uncultured Methylococcales bacterium; assembly: GCA_964445885.1. Classification (GTDB taxonomy): domain Bacteria; phylum Pseudomonadota; class Gammaproteobacteria; order Methylococcales; family Methylothermaceae; genus Methylohalobius. The sequence goes on along the minus strand of CAYUPV010000024.1, from coordinate 10,903 downwards.
TGCTTCCACACACAAGTATACCGAATCCAGTTGAGATTGGAGATTGTTTAACAAAGGCTGATGGAGATCTTTTTTGAAATAGGAGGCGAGGCCATCCGTGTCCTTTTGCAGTTGCTGAATCTTGACCAAAATCGCGGCGGGGTCTGTCGGCAGGGAGAAGGCCCCGGAAGAGAAAAAGACCAGCAGCAAGAGTAATGGTATCAAACGGCCCAAGTTATTCTTTTTCATAGCATAACCTCATGTTGTGATGCCAAATTAGACCAACATGTGCGTGCTTTCTTGTTTTCTTTCCAGTGATTCATCCAATGCCGGTACTTGAGTGGACAGGGGGCATCGATAGGGGCTGGTACGGAAATTATTGCACAGAGTTGTCAGTATTTTTTACCTATCAATGGATGCGTTTGCATCCGCTTTTTAATCGATTTACCTCGATTTTCCCAAAGCATAATGTATGCCATTTTATGTTGATTCATATTAATTGAGGGATGCAGAGCTGAGAAAGGGATTGAGAATGCAGGTTTGAGGTCGACGAGGGAGAAATCCCGGAAAAAGTGTCGTGAGATGGAGACGCCTTTGGGTGACGGAAACCTTGTTAATCCCGGATAGTAGTGGATCTATGGGAATCTAGGGCTGTCGCCTTATGAAGACACAGAAGGAATGAGGGGGTGTTCGCCCTTTTCAGTCATTCGAACTCCCTGAACCTATTCTCGATCGTTCTATATCTATCCCTACACTCAACGGGCCACCACCCTGTGGTATCAGGATCACAGCCTGGGCATGACCCGGTAGAACGTGTATGCAGGCCAAGCAGGCCATCGAACGTCTGCAACACGGGGAAGCATGTTGGCCAAGGAACTATCCAAGGACCACAGCGGCGCCAAAGGTAGCGAACTGGGCTGGCGCGGCTCGAAGCAGATGGCCCCCGAGATTGCTGCCGCGGTGAAGACCCTCAAACCCGGGGAATATACGAAGCAACCCATACAAAGCTCTTATGGTTGGTATATCGTGCAGCTGGAAGAGGTGCGTGAACAGCAGTCTCCCTGCTTTGAGCAGGTAGAGCATTCCCTGGCCTCCTTGCTGAAGCGGAAGAAGCTAAAAGCGCGTCTGGATTCGCTGAAGCAGAAGGGCAAGGTCGTGATCACCGAATCGTCGCATCAAATGGCCGACCAATCCAATGACAAAGTCGCTGCGCTGGAAACCGGCAAATAAACATGAATTTGCGTCCAAAGAGGCGGTCATGGAAACGGACATGGCCACCTACCCTTCTGGACGCACCTTCCCCCCATTTGATATAGTTTGCCAATTCTCAAGGATTTCGTGACCGCCTGTCCTCAGGCGGTATTTGCATTTTACTCAATAGGGGAGAAGCGTTTATGGCGATCAAAGTAGCAATCAACGGTTATGGACGGATCGGGCGTAATGTTCTGCGCGCCTTGTTCGAGTCCGGACGCACCGGCGAGATCGAAATCGTGGCGCTCAACGACCTTGGTGATGCCCAGACCAATGCCCACCTGACCCGTTATGACACCGTTCACGGTCGTTTTCCTGCCAAAGTGGAGGTCGATGGCGATTGGCTGGTGGTCGATGGCCACAGGATCCGGGTATTGGCGGAACGCGATCCCACCAAACTGCCCTGGGGTGAGATGGGCGTCGATGTGGTGATGGAATGCACCGGCCTGTTCACCACCAAGGAGAAAGCCTCGGCCCACCTTCAGGGAGGCGCCATGAAGGTGTTGATCTCCGCTCCCGGTGGCAAGGACGTGGATGCCACCATTGTCTTCGGAGTCAACCATCAGGTATTGAAGGCAACGGATACCGTCGTCTCCAATGCCTCCTGCACCACCAACTGTCTGGCTCCCCTGGTCAAGCCGTTGCACGACAAGATCGGTCTGGAACGGGGGCTGATGACCACCATTCATTCCTATACCAATGACCAGCGCCTGATCGACGTTTACCACAGCGATTTGCGCCGGGCCCGTTCGGCCACCCAGAACATGATTCCCACCAAGACCGGTGCGGCAGCGGCGGTCGGCCTGGTGTTGCCGGAACTGGCAGGCAAGCTGGACGGATTTGCGGTGCGTGTCCCCACCGTCAACGTGTCGATGGTCGATCTGACCTTCCACGCTGCCCGTTCCACCTCCAAAGAGGAGATCGATCAAATCCTCAAGCAAGCCTCCGGGGGGGAACTCAAAGGTATCCTGGGATTCAACGATGAACCTTTGGTTTCGATGGATTTCAATCACGATTCCCGTTCCTCCATCTACGAATCTCCTCTGACCAAGGTGATCGACGGGACATTGGTCAAGGTCACGTCGTGGTATGACAACGAGTGGGGTTTCTCCAATCGGATGCTCGATACCGCCAGGGCATTGATGGAGGTGCGCTGATCCATGGCTGATGTATACGTGCCCAGGCGCACCAAGATCGTAGCCACGCTGGGACCGGCCACCGACAGCCCGGAGATGCTGGAGAATCTGGTGATTGCCGGCGTCGATGTGGTTCGTCTCAACTTTTCCCATGGCACCGCCGACGACCACCGCCGCAGGGCGCGTCTGATCCGGGAGATTTCCGAAGGCCGGGGACATTTCGTCGCCATCCTTGCAGATCTCCAGGGGCCAAAGATTCGGATTGCCCAATTCCAGGGAGGAAAGGTCAATCTGCAGGTGGGAGCCAAATTTGCCCTCGACGCCGATTTCCCCCTGGAGGAAGGCGACGAGACCCAGGTGGGTCTTGTGTACCGTGACCTTCCCAAGGATGTGGGGCCAGGGGACGTGCTGTTGCTCGACGACGGCCGTGTGGTGTTGCAGGTGGAGAGCATCAACGGCAATCGGGTGGAATGTGTGGTCGTGGTCGGTGGCGCACTTTCCAACAACAAGGGTATCAACAAGCAGGGTGGGGGACTTTCGGCAACCGCCCTGACCGACAAAGACAAGGAGGACATCAAGACGGCGGTGGAGATCGAAGCCGATTACCTGGCGGTGTCCTTTCCCAGGAGTGCGGCCGATATCCACCTTGCCCGGCGGTTGTTGCACGAGGCCGGCGGGGACGCCGGCCTCGTCGCCAAGATCGAACGCGCCGAAGCGGTCCAGCCAGGGATCATGGAGGAGATCATCGAGGCCTCGGATGCCATCATGGTGGCACGTGGTGATTTGGGCGTGGAAATCGGTGATGCGAGATTGCCCCAGGTACAGAAAGACCTGATCTCCAAGGCCAGGGACATGGACCGGGCGGTGATCACTGCGACCCAGATGATGGAATCCATGATCGAGAGCCCTTTGCCCACCCGGGCCGAGGTGCTGGATGTGGCCAATGCCGTTTTCGATGGTACCGATGCCGTGATGTTGTCGGCCGAGACGGCTTCCGGCAAATATCCCGTGGACGCGGTGAAGGCAATGGACCGGGTCTGCCGGGAAGCCGAGAAGAGTCCCCGGGTCCTGAGGTCGTCCCATCGCATGGACAGGTTGTTCAAGCGCATCGATGAAGCGATTGCGATGGCGTCGATGTATCTGGCCAACCATTTCCCGGTGCGGGCGATCGCTGCATTAACGGAAAGTGGTGCGACCCCCCTGTGGATGTCCAGGATCCGTTCCGGAATCCCCATCTACGCCCTGACCCATCATGTGAGGACTTGCCGCAAGGTGACCCTCTATCGTGGGGTTTACCCGATCTATTTCCAGTGCGATACCACTCAGCACGTCGTCCAGAACAAGGCGGCACTCAATGAACTGATGCGTTGTCGGGCAGTGACCATGGAAGACCGGGTGCTGATCACCAAGGGCGATCTGACCGGCGTGACTGGCGGGACCAATACCCTTAAGATCGTCAAGGTCAAGAACGCTTTGGCTTTGGAATCGGGCGCGGCCTGAGCGTTGGAAAAAACAATCAATTGATTTGGAGGTGGCTATGCAAGGTCAAGGGGTATCATTAACTGAATTTTTGATCCATGAGCAGCGCAAGGTGGCCGGTGCCACCGGCGAACTGACATTGTTGATCGCAGACATCGCCAGGGCCTGCAAGGCGATCGCCAGGGAGGTGCGGTATGGCGCCCTGGTGGGCAATCTGGGGCAGGTGGGAGAAGGCGAGGAGAACGTTCAAGGGGAAGTGCAGCAAAAACTGGATGTGCTCTCGAACGACATCATGATCTCCATTCTCAGTCGTTCGGGTCATGTGGCGGCGATGGCGTCCGAAGAGAACGACGAGATTATTTCTGTACCCAAGGAGCATCGCGGCAAGTATCTGGCGTGCTTCGATCCCCTGGACGGATCGTCCAATATCAACATCAACATGTGCATCGGCACCATCTTTTCAATTTTAAGGTGCCCTGATGGAGTGAATGAACCCACCGAGGCGGATTTCCTTCAGCCAGGTAGGCAACAGGTCTGTTCCGGCTTTTGTGTTTACGGCCCATCGGTGACCCTGGTGCTGACCATAGGCAATGGCGCCCATGGATTCACCTTGGATCAGGGAGTGGGCGAGTTCATCCTCACCCATCCACACATTAGGATCGACGAAGAGGCCAAGGAATTTGCCATCAACATGTCCAATCGTCGCTTCTGGGAACCGCCGGTGCGGCGCTTCATCGAAGAGTGCGAGCAGGGCAAGGACGGGCCTTTGGGTAAGGATTTCAACATGCGCTGGATTGCCTCATTTGTAGCCGAGGCGTATCGGATCCTGAATCGCGGTGGTCTCTGGAGTTATCCCCTGGATGAAAAGCTCAAACGAAGGGGGCTTACGGGGCGTTTGAGGTTGATGTATGAGGCCAATCCCATTGGTTATATTGTTGAACAGGCAGGTGGAGTGATTTCCACGGGCCGTGAACGGGTGATGGATATTCAGCCTGAATCGATCCATCAGCGAGTGCCTCTGTTCATGGGGGCGAAGAAAGAACTGGAATTGATCGAGGCCTATCACCGGGAGTGGGATCAGAGTCGCTCCTGAGCGTCACCGCATTCGAATTCGGGAGGGAACCTGCCTCAACGGTAACCGAAACCGTTATTTCCGGATAGGGGCGGGTTTTGACTCCTTCCTGTCTTTCGGTCCATGGTCCATGAACTCCCAGGCCCGTTGCCGGACGAAATCCTTGAAGGCCTGGGCTACGCGAGACAATTTCTTGCCGCTGCGGTGCGCCAGATACCATTTTCTCATCAGCGGAAATGATTCCACGTCAAGCACCACCAAGCTGCCGTCATCGATTTCCCGTCGAATCGTGTGAAGTGATACGATGCCTAAGCCAAGGCCCTCGGCCACCCCATGGATGATGGCAGTGTTGGTATTCATCTCCATGCTGCCTGAAATCGAAATAGCTTTTCTGGTAAAAAAGCTCTCTACCGCACCCCGGGTACCAGAACCCTGTTCGCGGATCAAAAAGGTTTCCTTCTCGAGTTTGTCGAGAGCGATAGCGTGCTGTTGGCTTAGGGGGTGACTCGGAGGAGCGATCACCACCAGGGGGTTATCCATGAAAGGTTCGGCGATCAGGTCCCAATCGGCCGGGGGTTTTCCCATCAGCGCCAGGTCGGTGGCATTTTCCTCCAACAGTCGCAACAGGCCCTTCCGGTTGGTGACTTTGAGATCGATCCTGACTTTGGGAAAGTTTTGGCAGAAGTTGGCCAGTGCGCGAATGGCGAAGTAATGGACCGTACTGACGACCGAGATCGTCAAGGTGCCGCCTTCGGTGCCTTTGAGGGCCTCCAGGATCTGCTCGGTTTCCTGTAGTTGAGTGGCGATGCTGCGGCTCAGGCGGTAGACTTCCCGTCCGGCCTCGGTGAGATAGAGTTTTTTTCCCAGGCGTTCCAGCAGCGGCAGCCCCAGATTCTGCTCCAATAATTTGATTTGCATGGAGACCGCGGGCTGAGTCAAGTATAATTCATGAGCCGCTCGGGTGAAGCTCAAGCGCCGGGCAACTTTCTCGAATACTTGAAGTTGGCGTAAAGTGATATTCATGGGAACAGACGACTGTATCAGTCTTTCTTATCCTTGATTGAAGTAATACTGACTGTTATTTATAACGAATTCCAGCTATAGTGCCAACATAGCGGCTAGAATGGTACGGTTGGTTCGTCTCCCAAGGGATGGATCAGCCATCGTCGAAAATTTAAAAATCAAAGGGAGGGATGATATGCCTTCACGCCGAGAACTCGCAAACGCCGTACGTGCCCTGGCCATGGATGCGGTCCAGAAAGCCAAATCCGGGCATCCGGGTGCTCCCATGGGCATGGCGGATATTGCAGAGGTATTGTGGAACGATTATCTGCGCCACAATCCAAATAACCCAAAGTGGCCCAATCGGGACCGTTTCGTCCTTTCCAATGGTCACGGTTCCATGCTGGTCTATTCGCTATTGCATCTGAGTGGTTACGAGCTGCCCATCGAAGAGCTCAAGAACTTCCGTCAATTGCACTCCAAGACTCCGGGGCATCCTGAATATGGATATACTCCAGGGGTGGAAACCACCACTGGTCCTCTGGGGCAGGGGATCGCCAATGCGGTGGGAATGGCCTTGGCGGAAAAGGTGTTGGGTACCCAGTTCAACCGCGATGGTCATAACATTATCGATCACCACACTTATGTTTTTCTGGGTGACGGTTGCATGATGGAGGGGGTCTCTCACGAAGCCTGTGCTCTCGCGGGTACCTTCAAACTGGGTAAGCTGGTGGCCTTCTGGGACGACAACGGCATCTCCATCGATGGTGAAGTTCAGGGCTGGTTCACTGATGACACCGCCAAGCGTTTTGAAGGCTATGGTTGGCACGTCATTCGAGGTGTGGACGGTCACAGCCCCGATGCCGTCACGACCGCTATCGAGCAGGCGCACGCCGAGACCGGCAAACCCAGCTTGATCTGCTGCAAAACCATTATCGGTTTTGGCTCGCCCAATAAACAGGGCAAGGAAGAATGTCACGGTGCTCCCCTGGGAGACGATGAAATCGCATTGACGCGCGAAGTGTTGGGATGGAACCATCCGGCCTTCGAAATCCCCAAGGAGATCTATGACGGCTGGGATGCGCGGGAAAAGGGTGCCCGCTTGGAACAGGAGTGGAAGCAGAAATTTGCCGCTTACAAAGCCGACTATCCTGATTTGGCTTCCGAGCTGGAACGCCGTCTGAGCGGCGTCTTGCCGGAAGACTGGCCCCAGGTGGCCCAGGCATACATCAACGAAGTCAATGCCAAGGCCGAAACCGTGGCGACCCGGAAGGCTTCTCAGAATACCTTGGATGCCTATGCGCCGAACTTGCCCGAGTTTTTTGGTGGTAGTGCCGACCTCACCGGATCCAACCTGACCAACTGGAAGGGTTGCAAAGACTTCAATACTCCTGGGGACAGCCACGAAGACGGCAATTATGTCCACTATGGCGTGCGTGAATTCGGGATGGCCGCGATGATGAACGGGATCTACCTGCACGGCGGTTTTCGTCCCTTTGGTGGTACCTTCCATGTCTTCTCCGACTATGCTCGTAACGGTGTGCGGATGTCGGCCTTGATGAAGCTGCCGGTGATCTATGTGTTCACCCATGATTCCATCGGGCTGGGAGAGGACGGACCCACTCACCAGCCGATTGAGCATCATGCCTCATTGCGACTGATCCCCAATCTCAACCTCTGGCGTCCGGCCGACGCTGTGGAAACGGCGGTAGCCTGGCGTGAAGCGGTCAATAGTAACGACTCGCCCTCCGCACTGGCCTTGACCCGCCAAGGGCTCCCGCATCTGGATCGCGCCCCGGATCAGATCGAAGACATCAGCAAGGGGGGGTACGTGCTACGCGATTGTGACGGCAAACCCGATGCGATCGTCATTGCCACCGGTTCCGAAGTGCATCTGGCCGACGAGGCTGCCAAACGCCTGGCTGCAGAGGGCAAGAAAGTGCGGGTGGTCTCGATGCCTTGTGAAAGCATCTTCGCTGCCCAAGGTTCCGATTACCAGGAGTCCGTGCTTCCTTCCGACGTGACGGCGCGGGTCGCGGTGGAGGCAGGTGTGACCGACGGTTGGTACAAATATGTCGGCTTGAGTGGTAAGGTGATCGGTCTCGACCGTTTCGGAGAATCCGCCCCCGGTGGACTGTTGATGGAAGAATTTGGCTTCACCGTGGACAACGTCGTGAAAGCGGTCGAAGAGGTACTGGCTAACTAAGATCTAAGGAGGAGGCTGATATGGCTCTCATTACCTTGAGACAACTGCTGGATCACGCTGCAGAACACGGCTACGGTGTGCCTTCGTTCAATATCAATAATATGGAACAGGTGCACTCCATCATGGAGGCGGCTGCTGAAACCGACAGCCCGGCGCTGATGCAGGTCAGCGCCGGAGCACGGAAATATGCAGGTGCCTATTTCATCCGACATCTGGTACAGGCGGCGTTGGAACAATGGCCACATATTCCCATCGTCGTGCACCAGGATCATGGTGCCGATCCCGGGGTCTGTGCGCGTTCCATCCAATCCGGCTTTACGTCGGTGATGATGGACGGGTCCCTGATGTCGGACATGAAGACTCCATCCAGTTATGAATACAACCTGGATGTGACCACCAAGGTCACCGACATGGCGCATGCCTGTGGAGTCTCTGTGGAAGGCGAATTGGGTTGCCTGGGCTCGCTCGAAACGATGAAGTCGGACAAGGGCGATGTCATGACCAGGGACATGCTGCTGACCGATCCGGAACAGGCGGCTGACTTTGTCAAAAAGACCAAGGTGGATGCCTTGGCGGTGGCCATAGGTACCAGTCACGGGGCCTACAAATTCACCAAGCCGCCCACGGGAGAAGTCCTGGCCATCGACCGCATCAAGGAGATCCATGCCCGCATTCCCGACACCCATCTGGTCATGCACGGATCATCTTCCGTGCCTCAGGAATGGGTAGAGATCATCAATTCGTATGGGGGCGACATCGGTGAGGCCTATGGGGTGCCGGTCGAGGAAATCGCCAAAGGGATCAAGCATGGGGTGCGTAAGGTCAACATCGACACCGATCTGCGCCTGGCTTCGACAGGAGCCATACGCAAATTCCTCAAGGACAATCCCAAGCAGTTCGATCCGCGTAAGATCTTCGATGCTGCCACCAAGGCCATGAAGGACATCTGCAAGGCCCGTTACGAGGCCTTCGGTACTGCCGGCAATGCAGCCAAGATCAAGCCGATCGCCGTGGATGACATGGTTCAGCGTTATGCTTCCGGTGATCTGGATCCCCGCATCAAATGATTTGATACGAATCCCACCCGCTATCGCACCTTCGGAAGGGAAATCCGGAGGTGCTGGTTCATCATCATCAATCTCTTTCTAAATTACGAGGAATCTAAATGGCACTCATTACCCTGAGACAGCTTCTCGACCACGCTGCGGAAAACGGTTACGGCGTTCCGGCGTTCAATGTCAATAATATGGAGCAGGTGCACTCGATCATGGAGGCTGCGGCCGAAGTGGACAGTCCGGTGATCATGCAGGCCTCGGCCGGTGCCCGGAAATATGCCGGCGAGGCATTTCTGCGTCACCTGATTCTGGCTGCGGTGGAGCAGTGGCCCGATATCCCCGTCGTCCTGCATCAGGACCATGGCGCCGATCCCGGAGTCTGTGCCCGTTCGGTCCAGTCGGGTTTCACCTCGGTGATGATGGATGGTTCACTGATGCCGGATGCCAAGACCCCGGCGTCTTACGATTACAATGTGGAAGTGACCGCCAAAGTGACCGAAATGGCCCATGCCTGCGGTGTCTCGGTGGAAGGTGAATTGGGTTGCCTCGGTTCGCTCGAAACCATGCAGGCCGGCAAGGAAGACGGCGTGGGTGCCGAAGGTGAACTGACCAAGGACATGCTGTTGACCGATCCGGAAGAGGCAGCCGATTTCGTCCGCAGAACCAAGATCGATGCCCTGGCCATCGCCATCGGTACCAGTCACGGCGCTTACAAGTTCACCCGTCCCCCCACGGGTGATATTCTGGCGATCGAGCGGATCAAGGAAATACATGGCCGGATTCCCAATACCCATCTGGTGATGCATGGTTCTTCCTCGGTGCCCCAGGATTGGCTTGAAATCATTAACTCCTATGGTGGTGACATGGGACAGACCTATGGGGTCCCGGTCGAGGAGATCGTCGAAGGTATCAGGCATGGTGTGCGTAAGGTCAATATCGACACCGATCTTCGTATGGCATCCACCGGCGCCATGCGTAAATTCCTGGCGGACAATCCCAAGCAGTTTGATCCCCGCAAGATCTTCAAGGTGGCTACCGTGGCGATGAAGGACATCTGTAAGGCCCGTTACGAATCCTTCGGATGTGCCGGGCAGGCGTCCAAGATCAAGCCGGTCTCATTGGAAGTCATGTATCAGAAGTATGCTGGCGGTGAGTTGGATCCCAGCGTGAAATAACCCTGAGAGAATTGTCTCTCAACCTGGAGAAGGGCGCCTTGATGGCGCCCTTCTTGTCTTTATAGCGGGCTCAATGGCTGATTTCCTGGATGTCTTTGTCCATGTCCTGCCAGTGGTGCGCAACCACAGCGAGATAGATCAATAGAACGACGATAGGAAACCAAAGCAGAAGCGTCGATCGTCCCGGTTCCAAGGGGAACCAGAAAACCCCAGCGATTTTGGCCAACCAGGCGCCAACGAAAAGGTAGACTCCCCATTTACGCATGTTCCAGAGCCCATAGCAGGATACGAGGACCAGTCCGTTGCTGATGAACCACAGCAAGGCATAGCCGCTGGTTGTCACGAACAGTGCATACACGGCGTTGAGAAACTTGGGCAATGTCATCACGGCGATAGCAAAACATAGAAGGAAGATAGATCTGGGTCTCATCGTGCTGTTACTCCTTATTGTATTTCTCGGGAACCTTGAGAAGGTTGCCTTCATGACAACTCTTTGGTCGAGTAGACAAGGGGAACCTCCCCCCTTGTCTCTCACAGAACCGTACGTG
>CAYUPV010000023.1:0-20284 GCA_964445885.1 uncultured Methylococcales bacterium | reverse complement strand
ATATTATTAATGCGGGCATTGCCTATACTGACATTGATGGTTTGATTGGCATAGGCGCCCACCTGAAACATAGCAGAGCTGAAACTGCCGTCCAACAGATTCTTGCCATTGAAAGAGGTGGTGGTAGCGATCCTTTCCAATTCCGATTTCAACTGGTTCACCTCCTTTTGGAGGCTGGCCCGATCGGCACCGGTATTGGTATCGTTGACCGATTGCACGGACAGCTCCCGCATCCGCTGCAATATATTGGTGGACTCCTGTAATGCACCTTCAGCGGTCTGGGCCAGGGAAATTCCGTCGTTGGCGTTGCGCGAGGCCTGATTCAAACCACGGACCTGTGCGGTCATCCGGTCTGAAATGGCAAGGCCTGCGGCATCATCCTTGGCGCTGTTGATACGCAGACCCGAGGACAAACGCTCCATTGCCGTCTGCATTGACATCTGGCTGCGATTCAATTGGCGCTGGGCATTGATCGAAGAAATATTGGTATTGATAACTTGTGGCATGGTGGGTAACCTCCCAAGGGGTTTGTTTTTCAACTTCACCCACCATATCGGCCACCCGAATACAAACTTTAAGCACCAGCGATAAAAAAGCGGCGGAAAAAAGGCAAGGGGGTCAGAAAACAGACGGGAGGATCAGCCTTTTGTGAGGGGTTTCATCATTTATCCCGCCCCCAGACACAGTTTCAAGCAAAATGATGGTCCCATGACAGACTTTTATCATCACGCCGTCCCACCTTATACTTACGTTCTTTTCATCAACACTCTTTACTCCACCACCATGCCAGATCAAACCCTGCGAACCCCTCTCTATGCCGTCATCGATATCGGCTCCAATGCCATCCGCTTACGTATCGGGGCACTGGGCCACGATGGCCGGCTGGATATCATCGAGGCGGTGCGCGCCCCGGTACGCCTGGGGCATGATGCGTTCAGACAGGGTGAACTTCAACCATCAACCATCGAACGGGCCCTTGAAACCTTTGTCGACTTTCATCGGTTGCTTGTCCAGAAAACAGTCCCCATCGAGCAGATCCGGGCAATCGCCACCAGCGCCATGCGCGAGGCGTCGAACGGCAAGGCCTTGATCGACCGGGTCCTGGAAACCACAGGAATCCATATCGAGGTCATCTCTGGGGCGGAAGAGGCACGCCTCGTCTCCCTGGCGATACGTCATGCCCTGCCGAAACTGGAGGACACGAACGCCCTGCTCATCGACATCGGCGGCGGCAGCGTCGAGTTCGTGGTGATGGAGAAAAGCCGGGTGACCGCACTGGAGAGCCTGAAGATGGGCACCGTGCGTCTGCTGTCACGCTTTGGCGAACGCAGCGAGCAGGACTTCATCTGCCTGCTGGACGAGTTCTTCGACGCCAATGCCGGCAAGATACGCGAGCTGATCGATGGCGTCGAGATCGATCTCGCGGTGGGCACCGGGGGCAATATCGAGGCCCTGGGACAGATGGGACGCCAGTTGCTGGGCAACGATTCGCCCAAACGTCTCAAATATGGCGAACTCAAGGCATTGTGTCAGCAACTGGACGCACTCGATCTGAATCAAAGAATCGAAAAACTCAGACTGCGCCCGGACCGGGCCGATGTCATCATTCCCGCCAGCCATACCCTCCGTCAGGTTCTGAAACTGGTCGGCAAGCCGGATTTGCTGATTCCGGGGGTTGGTCTGGCCGAAGGCGCCCTGCTCGATATGCTCCAGCGCCGGCGCAGCGGTACCCACCATGATGCCCTGGCATGGGCGGGATCCGTCGCGCGCAAATATCATGTCGACACCAATCATGCCTATCAGGTGCGTGATCTTGCGCTGCAACTGTTCGACCAGCTTGCCGCCACCCATCACCTGCCGGCCCGCGACCGTCTATTGCTGGAGCTGGCCTCGCTGCTGCACGAGATCGGGATATTCGTGCGTCCAGATGGACATCACCGCCACGCATGGTATCTTCTCAACACCATGCCCATGCTGGGAATTTCAGAAGACGAACAGAGATTGCTGGCATTGGTGGTACGTTGTCAACGCAAGAAACTGCCGGAATCCGACGATTCACTTCTGGAACCTTTGCACAAGAAGGAAAGAGAGCGGTGGATGAAACTGATAGCGCTGCTACGCCTCGCCATTGCCCTGGACAAAGAGCGTCGTTCCGCCGTCAATCAGATCAGTTGTCACCTCAAGGGCAAAACCATCGAGATCACCTGCGAAGGTCAAGGGGATCTGCTGCTCGAGCGTTGGGCTTCTCTTCGCCAGCAGGCAATCGTGGAAAAAGCCTTGGATCATCGAATCAGGCTGATTTTCCGATAATGAATTGGAATCAGGCGCTTGGTTTCGACCACAGTCACATCTGGCATCCTTACAGCACCCTGCCCCCACATTATCCTGTCTGGCCTGTGACGGCGGCCCATGGAGTCCATATCGAACTGGCCGATGGACGCCGGCTGCTCGATGGTATGGCATCATGGTGGTGCATGATTCATGGCTACAATCACCCTGATCTGAATGATGCCGCTCGAAAACAATTGAAAAAAATGGCCCACGTGATGTTCGGCGGTCTGACCCACTCACCGGCCATCGAGCTGTGCCGGCGGCTGGTGGATCTGACACCTGAACCCCTGGAAAAGGTGTTTCTGAGTGATTCCGGCTCGGTAGCGGTAGAAGTGGCGCTGAAAATGGCGCTGCAGTATTGGCAATCCCTTGGAAAGACAGATAAACGGCGGTTTCTTGCCCTGCGTGGCGGCTATCATGGTGACACCTTTGGCGCGATGTCTGTCTGCGACCCCGTCACCGGCATGCATCATCTATTTACCGGTTTCTTGCCACAGCAGATCTTCGCCCCCATCCCGGAGTGCGGATTTCACGACCACTGGGATCCTGAAGCGATACTCCCGCTGGAGGCGTTGTTCGAACAGCACCATCAGGAACTGGCGGCCCTGATTCTGGAACCCATCGTCCAGGGAGCCGGGGGAATGCGCTTCTATCACCCAGAATACCTGAAGGCAGCGAAGCGGCTGTGCAACGAGTACAGGGTTCTGCTGATCGCCGACGAGATCGCCACCGGTTTTGGCCGCACCGGCCAACTGTTGGCTTGTGAACACGCCGGTATCTGCCCGGACATTCTCTGTCTTGGCAAGGCCCTGACGGGGGGGTATCTGACGCTTGCCGCCACCCTGACCACGACCGAGATCGCAGCCACGATCAGCTCCGGAGAAGCCGGATGCTTCATGCACGGCCCCACTTTCATGGCCAATCCGCTGGCCTGTGCCGTCGCCGTTGCCAGCATCGATCTGTTGTTGGAATCGAACTGGCAGGATACTCTCCGACGCATCGAAACCCGATTAAAAACCGGACTGGCACCCTGCCGGGAACTGGATAAAGTGGCAGACGTCCGGGTGCTTGGGGCGATCGGAGTGGTGGAGATGAAGGAACCTGTGGATTTGGCGCAGATCACGCCCGGATTCGTGGAGGCTGGAATATGGCTGCGGCCTTTCGGAAAACTGGTCTATACCATGCCGGCTTTTATGATGAGGGAAGAGGAATTGGAGTTTCTGACCCGGGCCATCGTTGAAGTCTTGACCAACATGAAAGCCGTTGATGGTTTTCGCCATGCTCACCCCATCCCACTTTTATTGGGTTTTCCCGGCACCTGACAAGCCCTCCCAGGAATCCACCAGTCCGTCGATCTCGATATCGAAGAAACTCAGGATCCTGCCGACGCTTTCGTCGATCATCTCCGCCAGAGTCTTTTCCCGGCCATAGAAGGCCGGCAGGGGGGGAAAGATGATGCCACCCATTTCGGTGACCGCGGTCATGTTGCGCAGATGGGCCAGGTTCAGGGGAGTCTCCCGCGGCACCAGCAACAACCGACGGCGTTCTTTCAACGTGACATCGGCGGCCCGGCTGATGAGGTTGTCACCGAAGCCATGGGCCACCGCCGCCAGGGTCTTCATGGAACAGGGTGCGATCACCATGCCGTGGATCCGAAATGCACCGCTGGCAATGGAGGCGGCGATGTCGTTGACATCGTGGCAGACATCGGCCAGGGCCTGGAGCTGGCGTTTCTTCATTCCCAATTCGTGCTGGAGATTCACCAGCCCGGCCTGGGATATGATCAGATGGCTTTCCCACTGCGGCAGCGATATCAGCAATTCGAGCAACCGCAGACCGTAGATGGCGCCGGTGGCACCGGTCATCGCCACGATCAACCGTTTTTTCTTCATTGGAGCCTGTCTGTCATGCGATCGGTGGCATCCACCAGGGCGTCGATCATTTCGTCACCGGCGGCAATATGGCCGGAGTGCTCCAATAGCCTCAACTCCGCCCCCGGCAGATGGCGTTTGAGGGTAAAAGCGGTTTCCATGGGACAGACCAGATCCCCGCGGCCGTGGATGATGGTACAGGGAATGGCGCGAATATAGGAGCAGTGTTGCAGGATATAATTTTCCGCGAGGAAATATCTGTGGGCGGCGTAATGGAGTTCGATCTTCACCTTGGGAAGGATCTCAGTTGGGTCGGGTAAAGCATCCGGGTCGAAGGACGTTCCCAGGGTCACCGCGCTGCTCCAGCGGTTCCATGCCAAGGCGACCCGATGCTGCAACGCCTCGTTGGAACCGATCACGGCCTTGTACATGCCCTGCACCACATCGTTCCAACCGGAAACCGGCAGACTGGTGACCAGATCGTGCCAGTGATCGGGATAGATGCGCCTCACCCCGTCCTTGATGAACCAGTCCAGATCATATTGGCGGGCGAGAAACACGCCACGCAGGATCATCCCCAGGACTCGCTCGGGATGTTTCTGGGCATACAGCAAGGCCAGCGCCGCCCCCCAGGAGCCGCCAAACAGCAGCCAGCGATTGATCCTGAGGGATTTCCGTAGTTCCTCCAGATCCTCGAGCAGCTTCCAGGTATCGTTATGGCGCAGTTCTCCCTGGGGTTCCGAACGGCCGGCACCCCGCTGATCCAGCAGGATGATGCGGAAACGGTCAGGATCAAAAAAACGCCGATGTTCCGGTCTGCAACCTGAGCCCGGCCCTCCATGGAGAAACAACACAGGCAGACCTTCGGGATTGCCGGATTGCTCGTAATAGAGTCGGTGGCCATCCGCTTCCAGGTGAAAGGTATGATAAGGCTCGATGAGGGGATACAGGGTCTTCATGGCAGGATATTGTAGAGGAGCGGGTACCGACGGGCAAAAGAAAGGGGCCAGAAGGCCCCTTTCGATAAGGTGGCTGAAGAAAGGATCAGAAACTGAAGCCCACATAGCCACCTGCAGTCAGACCGTCGGTGTCAGTATCTTCGACGCCATTCAAACTACTGCTGCTGCCAGGAGTCACATGATAGCGGAAGTCGGCGCCCACATAGATGTTCTTCCACAGATTGTAGTCGGCACCGGCACCGAACATCAACCCCGGATTGAGCACGGTCACGCCGTCAGACGGAGGGCTGATGACATGGATGGCCAGACCGACTGGAATGATCCAGGGCCGGAAGGCACTGCCGCGCATGAATTTGATCTTGGGGGCGGCCGTCAAAGTGAACTGGGTCACGGTGGATGTTTCTGCTTTTTGCGTAGGAGCCAGAGGGCTTACTATGCCACCACCATTGCTGGCATCGGAATCGGTCAGCAGCGAATGGCCACGGGCGAACCGCTTGTATTCGAACATGATTTCGCCCAGAACATCGGTCCCCTCCAGGAGAGTCCCTTCTGTCAGACCGAACAGATCGCGGCTCAAAGTATGCTCGATGCCAGCACCGATATAGAATCCATTTTGGCCACTCCCTGATTTGTCTGTTGGAGACGGCAATACATCATTAGCACGACTGCTCAGCATGCGGGCATAACCACCCCGGAAGAAGATCATGCTATTTCCTGCTCCAATCCCGGCACCGGCCTGTTCCTTCCACTCGTCCAGCTCCAGAATCTTCTCGTGGTGCATCATCGCATGGGACTTGAGATCGGCGATTTCCGACTTCAGCTGGATCAACTGCTGTTCCAGCATCTGGATACGGGCATCTTCGTTATCGTGGGCCTGCACCTGGGGCGCCATCGCAGCGGCCGCGGCCAAAGACCCACCAGCCAATACCCTGGAAAGCTGTTTTAATGTTTTCATCGTTACCATCCTCCCCCTTTACGGAGTTGTTAAATATAAACGGAAACTAATAGGTTGTTCCCTTGCGTGCTTTTTTTGCCAAAAAACAACACGTTTGCGCATTTAATGCTAGCAGACAACTTTCGCAAGAACAAATATTTTGTCATAATCTAACCCAGAATCATTGCTGTCTGATAATGAATGTAGCCTGTGGGGAATCAGCCTCACGACCCTGCTTTGTTGTCGTAAATTAACAACGAGAGATCCATGGACCTTATAATCCAAAAGTTTCGTACCCCCCTACTCGTCCTGCTCCACGATCTCTCCATGATCCCACTGGCCTGGTTGGTCGCCTATTGGCTACGTTTCAATCTTGGTCCCTTCCCGGGAGAGGTGTTCACCTATGCGCTGAAGCTGTTGCCCTGGGTCATCTTGGTTCAAACGGCGATCTTTCATTACTTCCGCTTGTATCGGGGCGTCTGGCGCTTTGCTTCCCTGCCTGACATCCTCCAGATCAGCAAAGCAGTGATCGTGGGTACCGCACTCATCACCCTTGGTTGCTTCGCCTACGATCGCCTGGAATCGCTGCCGCGCTCGGTACCGTTCATCTATGCCACCCTGCTCCCATTGCTCATTGGGGGACCCAGGGTCCTGTATCGCGCCTGGAAGGACCGGATCAGTTTCCGACCCTCCACCACAAGAAAACGGGCCTTGGTGGTGGGGGCCGGAAGAGCGGGAGAAATTCTGATCAGGGATCTGGTACAGCAGTCTTCCTCATATCACCCGGTGATTTTGGTCGATGACAATCCTCGCAAGCGAGGCAGGGAGATTCGCGGCATCCGGGTGGGGGGAGGTTGTCACAAGATCCCCCGTCTGATCAAGAAGCACCGGATCGATATCATTCTGATCGCAATCCCATCCGCCACCGATAACCAGATGCGCCGCATCATTGAATTCTGCGAACAGGCCGGCACTCCTTTCCTGACCTTACCCTCGCTCAAGGAAATCCTGAGCCATCCGCTATCGGGCAAAGACCTGCGCCAGGTATCCATCGAGGATCTTTTGGGACGCAAACCCGCCCAGTTGGACTGGCCGACCATCCATGATCATCTACACGGAAAAACACTGTTGGTAACCGGCGGCGGTGGCTCGATCGGCTCCGAGCTATGCCGGCAAGTGGCCTCACTGGATCCGGAACAACTGATTATATTCGACAGCTGTGAATACAATCTTTTCCGCATTGAAAATGATCTGCGCCAGAACTTTCCCAAGCTACCTATCGCCTCCCTGCTCGGCAACGTCACCGATACTCAGGCGGTCAAACACCTGTTGCAAACCTACCGGCCGCAAACGGTCTTTCACACCGCCGCCTACAAACATGTCCCTTTATTAGAAAAGCAATGCCGCCAGGCCGTCCACAATAACATCGTTGGCACCAGAACAGTAGCTGAGGCAGCCATTGAAGCCGGGGTGGAAGAATTCGTGTTGATTTCTACCGACAAGGCCGTCAATCCAAGCAATGTCATGGGAGCCACCAAACGCGCCGCCGAAATAATCTGTCAAAGCCTCAATGGGCTTGGCAAGACTCATTTCATCATCGTTCGCTTTGGCAACGTTCTCGATTCTGCCGGCAGCGTGGTGCCCCTTTTCCGGGAGCAGATCCACGCCGGGGGGCCGATCACGGTGACCCACCCAGAAATCACCCGCTACTTCATGACCATTCCCGAAGCCTGTCAACTGATCATGTTGGCCTCGGCTGTAGGCAAGGGCGGGGAAATCTTCGTCCTCGATATGGGCGAACCCATCAGGATCAGCTATCTCGCAGAACAAATGATCACCCTGAGTGGAAAACGACCTGGAATCGATATTCAGATCGAATACACCGGCTTGCGTCCCGGGGAAAAACTGCATGAAGAACTGTTTCATCAGGAAGAGCACCAGGACAGTACTCCTTTCGCCAAGCTGCGACCGGCCCATCCCCGCTCCTGCGATCCCAAAATCATTGCCAACATCATCGATCAGATGGTTCTGGCCTGCCAACGCTATGATGAAGATCAATTAATGATTCTGCTAAAAACCCTGGTGCCCGAGTATCTGGGGCAGTCCGGTCCCCCAGCCCTTCCCCGTCTAAGGAGAACCCCGACAGGCTAGCAATCAACCCGCCGCGGCCCAAAGACGTCCGTCCCAATCCTCACCAGGGTGGCCCCCTCATTTACTGCCGCCTCCAGATCGGTCGACATCCCCATGGACAAGGTATCCAGGTTCCACTGGCCAAGTTTTTCCTTGAGCAACCGCAGCATTCGGAAGGGAACGCACTGGGCGTCATGGTCTGCAGCCGGCGCAGGAATGGTCATCAGCCCTCGCAAGCGCAATCTGGGTAATTCCCGCACCTCCTCGACCAGCTCCTCAAGCTGTTGGGGGATCACTCCCGCCTTGCTGGCCTCACCACTGACATTGACCTGGAGACAGATATTGAGGGGTGACAGCCACGCAGGCCGCTGTTGGTTCAGGCGGCGGGCGATTTTAATGCGCTCCACGCTATGCACCCAGTGGAACCGGGCAGCAATGACGCGGGTCTTGTTGGATTGAATCGGGCCGATGAAATGCCAGGTGATATCACAATGTCCCAGCGCTCGTTGCTTGACCAGTGCCTCCTGAAGATAATTCTCACCAAAGTGGCGCACCCCGGCCCGATAAGCGTCCGACAGGAGGAAGGCTGGCTGGGTTTTTCCTACTGCCACCAGAGTCACATCGTCACTGCGTCCGGCCTGCCGCATGGCCTTATCGAACCGTTTGCGCAGAGTGCGCAAACGCTCCTCAACCCTGCTGCCTGCACTATACTTTTCCATATTCGTTCGATTTATGATGTTTCAGTAGTCACGTTTCCAGAGGAGTATTCATGGACATAGCAGAATTACTCGCCTTCTCGGTCAAGAACAACGCCTCCGACCTCCATCTTTCCGCAGGACTGCCACCCATGATCCGCGTCGATGGAGACATCCGCAGGATCAATGTACCAGCGCTCGATCACAAGGAAGTACATGCCTTAGTGTACGATATCATGAGCGACAAACAACGCCGGGATTACGAAGAATTTCTGGAGACCGACTTTTCCTTCGAGCTACCCGGAGTCGCCCGTTTCCGTGTCAATGCCTTCAATCAGGACCGGGGAGCGGCTGCGGTATTTCGGACGATTCCCTCCAAGGTCCTGACCCTGGAAGATCTGGGGTGCCCCACTTTCTTCCGCGACGTCACCCAGAAACCGCGGGGACTGGTACTGGTCACAGGGCCCACGGGCTCTGGTAAATCGACGACCCTGGCAGCGATGATCGATTACATCAATTCCAATAATTACACCCACATCCTCACCATCGAAGACCCCATCGAATTCGTCCATCAGAGCAAGAAGTCACTCATCAACCAGCGTGAAGTCCACCGCGACACGCTGGGATTCACCGAAGCCCTGCGATCCGCGCTGCGTGAAGACCCGGATGTCATCCTGGTGGGGGAAATGCGTGACCTGGAAACCATCCGCCTGGCCCTCACTGCCGCCGAAACCGGTCACCTGGTATTTGGCACCTTGCATACCTCCTCAGCGGCCAAGACCATCGACCGTATCATCGATGTGTTCCCGGCCGCCGAAAAAGCCATGATCCGATCCATGTTGTCAGAATCCTTACAAGCGGTCATCGCCCAAACCCTGCTCAAGAAAATCGGCGGCGGCCGGACGGCCGCGTGGGAAATCATGGTGGGAACCCCCGCCATCCGCAACCTCATTCGCGAAGACAAAGTGGCGCAAATGTATTCCGCCATTCAGACCGGCCGCAAGGAAGGCATGCAGACCCTGGACCAGCACCTCCAGGAATTGGTGGAAAAAGGGCTCATCTCACGCCAGACGGCCCGGGTCAAAGCACTCAACAAGGCAGCATTCTGAGGAGCCACACCATGAACATAGAATCGTTACTCACTCTGATGGTCCACAAGAAAGCATCCGATCTGTTCATCACCGCAGGACGACCGCCCTGCCTCAAGGTCAATGGCAAATTGGAACCAGTCAGCCCCAAGAAACTCTCCGCCACCATGACAAAGGAACTGGTGCTCAGTTGCATGGATACCCGGCAGCAGAACGATTTCGAGAACGCCCGTGAATGCAACTTCGCCATCAGCATGGAAAATCTTGCCCGATACCGGGTCAGCGCCTACTATCAGCGCAACAGTCCTGCCATGGTGATCCGGCGGATTCAGGACTATATTCCCGAGGTGGAAGAGTTGCATCTGCCCCCTATCCTCAAGGATCTGGCGATGACCAAACGCGGCCTGATCATCTTTGTCGGCGCCACCGGAACCGGCAAGTCCACTTCCCTCGCTTCGATGCTCAAATACCGCAATCACAACAGTTCAGGCCATATCATCACCATCGAGGACCCTATCGAATACAGTCATCAACACGATGGCTGTATCGTCACCCAGAGGGAAGTGGGTACCGATACCGAATCCTACGAAGTAGCCTTAAAAAACACCCTGCGCCAAGCCCCCGATGTGATCCTCATCGGTGAGATCAGAACCCGGGAAACCATGCAACATGCCATCACCTTTGCCGAGACCGGACACCTGTGCCTTTCCACCCTGCATGCCAACAATGCCAATCAGGCTCTGGACCGTATCCTGCATTTCTTCCCTGAGGATATGCATGATCAGCTGTTCATGGATCTTTCCCTGAACCTCAAGGCCATCGTGGCCCAACAACTGATCCGCCGGGCCGATGGCGAAGGACGATACCCTGCAGTGGAAATCCTGATCAACACCCCCTTAGCTTCCGACATGATCCGCAAGGGTGAGGTGCATAAACTCAAAGAGCTGATGAAACGATCGCGCGAACAGGGAATGTTGACCTTCGATCAGTGCCTCTACGATCTCTACAAAGACGGCAAGATCAGCTACGAAGATGCGCTCAATGCTGCCGATTCGCGTAACGAGGTCCGTCTGATGATCAAGCTGGGCGCCGAAGGGGGGGTAGACAAATACGCCAGGAAAAGCAACCAGATGTATTTGGTGGATGAGGACGACTAATCTCTGGAATGTTCAAACACAGAGAGCCACGGGGAACTTCTGGATCTTTTCCACTCTGTTCTCTATGTCAATGCGGTGAACATGGGAACTAATTCCGGTCCAGACCGTTGGTGGATATGGCAGATTGACAGTGACTGTAGACCACCCTGCCCCCTACCAGCGTCAAGGCCACCTGGCCTCGCATCGTCTCCCCCCAGAAGGGGGTATTGCGTCCCCGGCTGAGCCAGCCACCCTCCCCTACCTGCCATTCCGCCTGGGAATCGAAGACACACAGATCGGCGGCCTCACCCACCGCAAGGGAGCCGGAGGCGATTTCCAGGATCCCCGCAGGCCCTGACGTCAAACGGGCAATGGCTCGTGGCAGCGACAACTCCCCCTCTTCGACCAACTGCAGGGTCAAAGACAACACCGTTTCCAAGGCTGAAATGCCTGGCTTGGTGGCCGCAAACACGTCCGCCTTGGCATCAGCCTCATGAGGCTGATGATCGGAGCAGATAGCATCGACCCCTCCATCGGCCACAGCCCGGCGCAGTCCGTCACGATCGGCGTCGGTTCGCAGCGGTGGCAGGACATAAGCAATAGGATCGAAGCCATCCACCGCCTCTTCGGTCAAATGCAGGGAATGGGCAGCAACATCACTACTGACCGGCAGCCCATTCTGTCTCGCCGCCACAATCATGGCAGCGGCACGAGCGGTACTGAGGCATGAAAAATGGACCTTGGCACCCGTCTCTTCCATCAAAGCCAGAATCTGCGCCACTGCCACCGTTTCTGCACTCGCCGGTATGCCGGGCAAGCCCAATCGGGTCGCGAGCGGTCCCTCGTGCACAGTCCCGTCTCCCCTCAACCACGGGTCCATGGGACGTACCATCACCAACAAATCATAGGTTGCCGCATATTCCAAGGCACGCCGCCACACCAGGGGATTGACCAAGGGGCGGCTGCCGTTACCCACGAGTCGACATCCTGAGCTTTTGAGGGCATACATCTCGCTCAGCATCTCGCCCCTCAGCCCCTGAGTCAAGGCACCGATGGGAATCACCCTGGCAAGGTTAGAAAATTCTGCTTTCTCCCGAATCAACTCGATCACCGCAGGGGTATCACAAGGCGGTTCGGTTTCAGGGGAGCAACACAGGGTGGTCACGCCGCCCTTGACCGCCGCCCTGGTTTCACTGGCAATGGTGGCCTTGTGCTCGAAACCGGGTTCACACAAGTGGGCGCTCAAATCGATAAATCCAGGGGATATCACCTTGCCCTGGACTTCCAGCACCTGATCAGGGACGAAGCCCTCCGGCGCAGCTCCCTTGGCTACAATTCTACCATCGGCGATGAAGAGGTCGGAGGGTGTGAGTGTCTCGGCCACTGGATCCAGAAGCTGGCCATTGAGCAAGGAGATCTTTATCACTTTGCCGGTCCCATCGCCAGGGCCATGACCGCCATGCGGATGGCAATCCCGTGAACCACTTGCTCAAGTATCACCGAGTGCTGGCCATCCGCCACCTCAGAAGCGATTTCGACGCCCCGATTGATCGGACCAGGATGCATGACGAGAGCGTCGGGTTTGGCTCTGGCCAACCGCTGTGCCGTCAAGCCGAAACAGCGGAAATACTCCCTCTCACTGGGCAGCAGGGCCCCCTGCATTCTTTCCTTTTGCAACCGCAGCATAATGATGACATCCACGCCATCGAGCCCCTCATCCAGGTCATAGCAAGGATGCACCCCCAGTGTTTCCACAGCGACGGGAAGCAGGGTCCGGGGAGCCACCACGCGAACTTCGGGAACACCCAAAATCTTCAGCGCATGGATCTGAGAACGGGCCACCCGGGAATGAAGGATGTCTCCAACGATGGCCACTTTCAGTCGGCTGAAGTCTGGCTTGTGACGCCGAATGGTAAACATGTCGAGCAAAGCCTGGGTGGGATGCGCATGACGTCCGTCACCTGCATTGATGACGCTGACATGGGGAGCGACGTATCTCGCGATGAAATGGGCGGCACCACTGTCTGCATGCCGAACCACGAACATATCGACACTCATCGCCTCCAGATTGCGGACGGTATCGAGCAGGGTTTCCCCCTTGGCAGTTGCCGAAGCACCGACATTGATGTTGATGACATCGGCGGAAAGGCGCTTGGCAGCCAGTTCGAAGGTAGTGCGGGTGCGGGTACTGGTTTCGAAAAACAGATTGACCACCGTCTTGCCGCGTAGCAGCGGCACCTTCTTCACCTTCCGTTCACTGACACTGCTGAAGGTCTCGGCAGTGTCCATGATCTGGCGCAACCATTGACGGCCCAATCCCTCAACCGTCAGGAAATGACGGAGATGGCCCTGGGCGTCCAACTGCAGATCATTGACCGAGATCATCAGACGTCTATCGTATGAAGTTCCAGATGCAGGGGCGAAGGCCCTGTTAATTTGACCCGCTGCCCTGCCGCCAACTCGATTCTGGCCCCACTACAATCTGCTTGAATGGGGAGTTCTCTGCCATTGCGTTCAACCAGGACGCCAAGAATCACTCGACGAGGACGGCCGTAATCGAACAGTTCATTGAGTGCCGCGCGGATGGTGCGGCCGGTATACAGGACATCGTCGATCAGAATGACATCCCGGTCCTCGGTACTGGGCAACTGACTGGGCCTGACTTCCGGATGCATTCCAATACGCGAAAAATCGTCCCGGTAGAATGAAATATTCAGTTTACCTATGGGCCCCTCGAATCCCAATCGCTGTTGCAATTGCTCGGCGATCCAGACACCGCCCGTATGAATCCCCACCATCAGAGGATCTTTCAGACCACGTTGCTCTCCCTGTCGTCTCAAACACTTCCCCAAAGAAGTGATCAAGGCCTCCACATCCAATTCAGCAATGGAAGTCTTCATGCAAGTCTCTCATGGTTATCGAGCCAGGATTGCAGGATCAGCTTGGCAGCTACTTGGTCGTTGAAAGCATGGACTTGGCGCGCACGCAATTTTAGTTCATCAAACAACAGCTGCCGGGACTCGTAACTGGTCAAATATTCGTCCACGGTGTGGACAGACAGGTGGTAACGGCCATCCAGCTGACGACAGAATTTGCGCATCAGCGGTGTCACCGGATTGTCACTCCCCTCCTCCTGACTGGCGATCCCCACGATCAGTGCCTGCGGACGCCAGGTCGCCACCAGACGATCGATCGCTTCCCAGCGCACGCGTTTTTTTTCCGAACGGATGGTTTCCAGGGGAGAGGCCGTTCTGGTGATTCGTTGCCCTACAGCCACCCCGATTTTGCGTGTTCCAAAATCAAAGCCGAGGAAGGTTCCACTGTTATCCATGACCTGCCTGGGAAGACATGAGATCAAGATCCACCCCCATGAGCGCCGCCGCCGCCTTCCATCGTAACGCAGGCGCCAGATCGAACAGGATCTCGGTGGAAGCTGGACCGTTGAGCCAGGCATTTTCCAGAATCTCACTCTCCAACTGCCCCTGATCCCAACCCGCATAACCCAAGGCCACAAAAAGCTTCTCCGGCCCCTGTCCACAGGCAATGGCTTCAAGAATATCTTTGGAGGTGGTCAGTCCGATCTCATCACTTACCGCCAACGTCCCTTGCCAGTCCCCCACCGGACGGTGGATGACGAATCCGCGTTCCGGTTGAACCGGTCCTCCCCAGTAGACGGGAATGTCGCCGATTCCATCGTCCTCCAATGGAATCCCCATCGACTCCAGGATCTCGGCCAGTCGCATCTCAAGGGGTCGGGAAATAATGATCCCCAGGGCACCCTCGGTACTGTGCTGACAAAGGTAAGTCACTGTCTGGGCGAAATTAGCATCCTCCAGCGCTGGCATGGCAATGAGAAACTGGCCTGTGAGGAGATTTTCACCGTGTTGCGTCATTGTTGATTCAAAACCCTTCAGCGCCCCATGGCCAAGCCTGATTCGTTGTAAAAAGTCCAGGTTCGGGTGATCACCAGCACATCCGTCTGAGCCGCCAGTTCCTTTGGAAAAGCGGCGAAGGGTGCGGCAAGCCTGACGATCCTGACCGCCGCATCATCGAGGACATGATAACCGGAAGAATGGTGGACCTTGATCTTTCTCACGGTCCCATCCCTGGCCACATAGACGCTCATCAGCAAGCGCCCGGACAAGCCCTTTCTTCTGGCCTCGTCAGGATAATTCAGGTTGCCTATGCGCTCGACCTTTTTCTGCCAGGCCCTCTCATAGGCAGCCGCCACATATTTATGGGCGCTGATCTGATGAATCGGTGTCACACGTTCCTGGCTGAAGCGTAATTTCCGCTTTGGGGAGGCTCCCAGATCGGCAATCTGGCTCGCCAGAACCCTCAGGTCCAGTTCGGGTTCCGCCTTGGGCGTTTCCGACAGTTGTTTTTCCACTGATTCCCTGGCGTGCGCCTGGATCAGCAGACGCTTTTGGGCACGATCGCTGGAATGCCGCTGTTTCCTGGGTTGGGGTACAGGCAGCGCCAGAGGTTGCATTGCTCCCATGGGGAGGGGTTCTGGTTTTGTTTCCTCCTGCCTGGGCCCACTGCCCTCACTATCGGCCGGTGCCATATAATCCGCTTTTTCTGACCGTTTGCCATTCAGGTTCTGCACCAGTTCAATATCTAAGGTGCGGGAATAGTGCTTTGAGGTCTTTGGCAAAGTGAATCCTACACCGAATATCAACGCAGCATGCAACACCAGGGCCACAAGCACAGCCACCAACATTCGATCAGACGTGTTACCTAGAGTTTGAGGCATCATCGCTGCAATAGACCTTCGATTTCGTTCATCAAACGGGCGCTGATATTCAATTCGAATAGTTTATCCAATTCCTGAATACATGTGGGACTCGTCACATTGATCTCAGTGAGATAATCACCGATGACATCGAGTCCGGCAAAAACCAATCCGCGTTTGCGCAATTCCGGCCTCACCTGACTACAAATCCACCGGTCGCGCCTGGACAATGGCCGGCCTTCGGCGCGTCCTCCGGCAGCAAGATTGCCACGCAGCTCACCTGGTGCGGGAATCCGCGCCAGGGCGTAAGGAATCGGTTCCCCATTGATCATCAGAATCCGTTTGTCCCCTTCAGCAATTTCGGGCAGGTACCTCTGTGCCATGATGAAACGGGTACCGTGGGCTGTCATGGTTTCGAGGATCACGCTGATATTAGGATCTTCAGGTTGAAGATAGAAAATCGAGGCCCCTCCCATCCCATCGAGGGGTTTCAGGATGATTCGTTCCTGTTGTCTGAGAAAATCGCGAAACTTCCCTGGCTCTCTCGCCACCAGGGTCGGGGCACAACATTGAGGAAACCAGGCGGTGAACAGTTTTTCGTTGGCATCGCGCAGGCTGCGCGGCTTGTTCACTACCAGTGCACCACGTTGTTCGGCACATTCAAGCAAATAAGTGGCATAAATATATTCCTGATCGAACGGCGGATCCTTGCGCATCAGCACAATGTCCAACTCGTCCAGGGGAAATTCGACCGTTTCTCCGAGACGATGCCAACACTGCTCATCCCTTGTCACCGAGAGTGGACGCATCCGGGCATAAGTCCGGCCATCACGCAGATACAGATCACCAAGCTCCATATAGAAAAGCGTCCACCCCCTGGCCTGGGCCTCAAGCAACATGGCGAAACTGCTGTCCTTGTGAATATTGATCGCTGCAATAGGATCCATCACGATCCCCAGCCTGATTTTAGTGATACCTATTTGTTCAGCCGTCATCTCGCTTCTATCTCACTCCTCCTATTCTCCCGGGAAAATGCGACCAGCTCCATCCTATTGCCTGTATTTGCTAAATATCATCATATTCTCCCCGAAGCATGAAAGAACTAAGCAGGGAGCGGGGTATTGGTTTGAGGGCGTCCCCGGCCTGGATGGCCGGGGTCCGAGCCCCCAGGGACGGGTTCACGGCGTCCCGAAAACCAATGCCCTGCTCCCCGCCCCAATGTATCTTTCACGGTAACGTTCATGAAATCACCATTTCACCCCGAAGCATGAAAAGCCCTAAAACCGAGGCAGGGGGTTCGGCTCGAGGGCGTACGCAGCCCGGACGGCCGCGTCCGAGCCTCCCGGAGGCGGGATTCACGGCGTCCCGAAAAGCACCCCCCTGCTCCCTGCCCCAATGCAACTTTCCCGGTAATATTACCATCCTGTTTTGCCTGGACGTTATCTTTAGGGTAAAATCAATCGTTTGAATTCATTGTCATTTCAGGGTTTAAGATCATGTCAAGAGTGTGTCAAGTCACGGGAAAACGCCCTCTCACCGGCAACAATGTTTCCCATGCCAACAACAAAACCAAACGGCGCTTTCTACCCAACCTTCACAACCACAAGTTCTGGGTGGAAAGTGAGAATCGCTGGGTCAAATTGCGCGTTTCTAGCCACGGCATGCGCATCATTGACAAGAAAGGCATCGACGCTGTCCTTGTCGATATGCGAAATCGTGGCATCAAGGTCTGAATTTTAAGGAGTCACCATCATGCGTGAAAAAATTAAACTGGTTTCCAGCGCTGGCACTGGTTATTACTATACGACCACTAAAAACAAACGCACCACCCCCGACAAGCTGGAATTCAAAAAGTATGACCCGGTCGTCCGCAAGCACGTTATCTTCAAAGAGTCCAAGATCAAATAAATCAATCCCCGCGGCATCGCTCGCGGGGGCATTCACTGGGCGTTAAGAGCCGGTTCCTTCGTTTCATCAGAAAGCGGTTGGGGCCCTTCATTACTTTGCGGGGCATCCTCCAAAATAACCGCTCCCTGGTCTTCTGCAAACCACTCTTCCGCCGAAGGTTCCACCGCCTCGACTGACCGTGCGGTCTGTAGTTGTGACGCCGAAACAGAAGGATAGGATTCGGGTTGCAGCCATGTCATAAGCCATTCCTTACCCATATTCGTCTGTAACCCAATTCCCACCAATGAAAGGCTTGCCAGTATCCCGACCAGGAACCACAACGCTCCCTGCACCAGGACAGTTCCGTGTCCCTGACTTTTTACCTCTTGCGGCAAGTCGACCTGTAACGGTAACTGCTGAGGATCAACCGGCTGCAAATCAGAGGGTAAGCAACAGTACCCGGTGTCTTCAGTCGTCCTTGTCAGCTCCAGCTGCAGGCGTTGACATTCACTCTCGGCTGCTTCCAACTTGGCACGCATAGCACTCACATCCATGCTAGCCTGCTCTCTCACCATTTCCAGTTCGGATTGAAGGGACTGAACAACTTCGTCCTCTTCTTTGTTCTGCATGACTTCCACGTATTGCCTTATAACCTCCTCCAGTTCCCCGATGCGGCTCTGAAGGGAACTTCCCTGCTCTTCCATCTGGCGCTTTTCCAGACTCATTTGCTCAAGACTCTGTTGCAGACGGCCCACTTCAACTTTCTGGCTACGAGTCGTTTCTGAGATCTGTGCCTGCAGCTCCTTAACCTGTTGTTGAAGGATCACTTTTTCAGATTCGAGTGCCTGTAATTTCTTAACTTGCTGCTCAAGGGCTTTTTTCTCTGATTTGAGTCCCTGCAGCTCCTTAACCTGCTTTTCCAGGACCTTCTTCTCAGATTTGAGTCCCTGCAATTCTTTAACACGCTGCTCAAGCGCTTGTTTCTCAGATTTGAGCACCTGCAATTCTTCCGGATCGGCAAAAACTGCTTCCGAACGATTGGAGGCGGGGAAAGACAGTGATTGATAGTCTTCTCTACGTACCACCTCTGCTTCTTGTGTCTCTTGCTCCTGTACCGGTGAAAAGGTCGCAGCCTCTGGCACCTTATCCCCTTGGTCTGTCATACCACCATGCAGACATTTTTCCGGAACACCAACGACCCCCCCCTCTAGAACTGAAGCCTCGAAACCATAGCGCAATAACAGGAAGGCGGCTGCGGCAGACAGATTCCCCTTATCACACACCGTGATATACCGTCGTTTTCGATCCAAAGTCCCCAGCTGCATACGCAAGGAAAAAAAGGGAACATTAAGACTGTCTTCAAAATGCCGTTTTTGGTACCCATCGGAGTCACGTACATCAAGCCATATTGAGCCTTGCTCCACTTCACGCAAAGCCGTCTCAAGGCTGACTTGTGACAGCACAGGCGCTACCACCAAGGTGAGAAAATCCTCTTTTTTCAAGCGCTGGACTATACCATCGCTCTCCATGGTCACAGAGACTGCTCTGGGTAGCTTTGAAATGAGCGCGTCCTCGCCAAACAAATCCCCTACCTGAATTTCACCCAATTTGAATTCTTTGGCGTTGGGTCGTGGCCTGCGGGTAACTTGACATCTGCCGGAGGAAAGCACATAAACACAGTCCGCTTCTTCACCCTGATCAATAATACGGGTACCGGCACTGACTTCCACCTCCTGAAAGCCCTGCAGTATCCTGTGCAGATTACTGGCCGGAAGGCTCTGAAAAATAGGCAATTTGAACAACCGTCCCATCCAATCGCTGGATTTGCCCACCTTTTCACTTTCAAATTTTGCTTCAGTGTTTTCCTGATAGTGTTCCATAACATCCAATTGCTGCTGATCTATGCGAAAAAAACGTAGCCTTGTCAGAGCCCGGGCCGATACCTTACGGGGGACCCGATGTGCCAAAGGAAATCTAGCGGCTTCGCTGCCCCCCTGAATGCATTCCATCACAATTCCATCGGCTTCCAGTGCCAGATCCCCTTCGAGCAGATAGAACCATGAAGAATTCTGATCCCCCCGCACAAACAGGAATCCTCCTTCATCTATCTTTTCTACGACCAAATCTGAGCATAATCGTTTAAACTGTTTTTGAGGCAACAAATGCAGCGGAATCAGACATCGTATCTGAGCCAAAGGAACAGTACTCACGTACCAGAACTCCGCCACTGCCTGGACCGGACCAGAGATGATTTCATTAATCCTTGCATGGAAATGATGCGGCTATCATTGACTCTCGCGCCCCTTCAAGTAATTCTAGCTTAGTGTCGACCCTACGGCCGGTAAAAAGGACGGAGCACCCTGAAAATTTGAAGTTACCCATGCAAACAAGGGATGCCCACCATTTTTCAGTGATGGTAAGTGACAGAAAATACGGCCATATCAAAAATTGTACCTTCACTGTACATAACGAATAAGGTTATGTCGTGATCGCGAAGCGAGCCACGACATGAACCGTT
>CAYUPV010000022.1:0-20577 GCA_964445885.1 uncultured Methylococcales bacterium | reverse complement strand
TGAGATTGCCGAGCTGAATCTGCCGCGGGTGATCAAGAGTGACGGCCGGCGCGAGCCTTTCGATGAAGCCAAACTGAAGGCCGGGATGATGCGGGCTCTGGAGAAACGTCCGGTCGGGAGTGAGCGTATCGAAGGCACCGTTCAGAAGATCGAAGAAGCATTGATGCGTCGTGGAGAAAAAGAAGTGCCGTCACGTCTGATCGGAGAGATGGTGATGGATGCCCTCAAAGGTCTGGACCGGGTCGCCTATGTGCGTTTTGCCTCCGTCTACCGCAGTTTCGAGGATGTGAGCGAATTCCGCCAGGTCATCGAAGGTCTCGAACAGGAATCCTGACGCCTGCCATGAATCCAACCGTAGATGAATACTACATGGCTCATGCCTTGAGGTTGGCCTACCGAGGGCTTTACACCACCGATCCCAATCCCAGGGTAGGATGCGTGCTGGTCAAGGCGGGACGAATCGTGGGAGAGGGCTGGCACCGCCAGGCGGGCGGCCCCCACGCCGAGGTCGAGGCGCTGCGTCAGGCAGGTGAACAGGCCCGTGGCGCCGACTGTTATGTGACCCTGGAACCCTGTTGCCATCATGGGCGCACCCCTCCCTGCACCGAGTCACTGATCGATGCAGGTATCCGAAAGGTGGTGGCGGCGATGTCCGATCCCAATCCTCAGGTGGCCGGCAAGGGTCTGGCAAGACTGCAACAGGCGGATATCGAGGTCCGGTGCGGTATTCTGGCTGCCGAGTCCGAACAACTGAACCGGGGGTTTTGTCAACGGATGCGTGAAAGTCGTCCCTGGGTGACGGTGAAAATGGCCGCCAGCCTGGACGGGCGAACCGCCCTGGCATCTGGAGAGAGCCGCTGGATCACTTCGGCCGAGGCGCGTCGGGATGTCCATCGTCTGCGCGCCCGCAGTTCGGCGATCCTGACTGGAATCGGAACAGTACTGGCGGACGATCCCGCCCTGACCGCACGCCTGGATAACGATGAAGCGGTGTGTCATCCGTTGCGCGTGGTGCTGGATTCCCAGCTGCGGATGCCGGTGGAGGCAAAGATGCTCTCGTTACCCGGCAAGACTGTGGTGGTGACGGTGACTGGAAATGCAGACAAGCGGAAACGGCTGGAGGAGGCAGGGGCTGAAGTCTGGCGGGTTTCCAGCGAGGATGGTCGGACCGGCTTGGCGGAATTGATGTCCCGCCTGGGTGAGCGTGAGATCAATGAGGTACTGGTGGAATCCGGGCCGATACTCAATGGAGCATTGGCCCGCAAGCATTTGGTGGACGAGTGGATCGTGTATCTGGCGCCTTGTGTGTTGGGTGACACCGCCCGCGGGCTTTTCCACTTGCCGGGACTGGAGACCATGGCCGGGCGGCTGGAGGGTCGGTTCCAGGAGATGCGCAGCGTCGGACCCGATCTCAGGATTCGATTCAAACTTAGGGATTGATCATGTTTACCGGTATCATTCAGGCAGTAGGTGAGATCGCTGAATTGTCACCCCAGGGAGGTGACGTGCGTTTGAGCGTTGCCACTGGCAAACTGAGCTTGGAAAATGTGCAGTTGGGTGACAGCATCGCGGTCAATGGTGTTTGTTTGACAGTGGTGGCGCAGGGACGGTCCTCGTTCACCGCGGATGTCTCACGCGAGACCCTGATGCGCACGACCCTCGGCAACGCTCGCGCCGGCACACCTGTCAATCTCGAGCTGGCCATGACCCCCACCACCCGCTTCGGTGGGCATATCGTTTCCGGGCACGTCGATGGAGTCGGCTCCGTGGTGGATAAATGGGACGATGGACGCTCGCTGAGGTTTCGTATTCGTGCCCCCGGCGAGTTGGCCGGTTATATCGCGTCCAAGGGTTCCATCTGTGTCGACGGGATCAGTCTCACGGTGAACCAGGTCGATGGAACCGATTTCGAGGTGAATATCGTCCCCCATACCCTGGCCGAGACGACACTCGGGATGACTGAGGTGGCTGCCCAGGTGAATCTCGAGGTGGACATCATAGCTCGATACCTCGAGCGATTATTGTCTTATGGTCAACAGGGAGAGAACGTGAATCTGGAATTGCTACAAACAACCGGCTTCATCAAAGAGACATGAACACAATCGAAGAAATCATTGCCGATATGCGTCAAGGCAGGATGGTCATCATTCTGGATGACGAGGCGCGGGAAAACGAAGGGGACCTGGTACTGGCTGCCAGCCTCACTCGTCCGGAGGACGTCAACTTCATGGCCCGTTACGCCCGTGGTCTGATCTGTCTGACCCTGACCCGGGAACGTTGCCAACAGCTCCGCTTGCCTTTGATGGTGGATGAAAACAGTACCCCCCACCGGACCAATTTCACTGTCTCCATCGATGCCGCCGAGGGTATCAGCACCGGCATCTCGGCTGCTGACCGTGCCCGCACCATTCAGGTCACCGTCGCACCCAATGCCCGACCCGAAGACCTGGTTCAGCCGGGCCATATCTTTCCCTTGATGGCTCACCCGGGTGGAGTCCTCAGCCGTGCCGGTCACACCGAGGCCGGTTGCGACCTGGCGCGTCTGGCGGGGCTGGAACCTGCGGCGGTCATCGTAGAGATCCTGAATGAGGATGGCACCATGGCCCGGCGTCCGGAACTGGAAAAGTTTGCCCGTGAGCATGGGTTGAAGATGGGGACGATCGCCGATCTGATTCGCTACCGGCTGGAAAACGAAAAGACCGTCGAGCGGGTCAGTGAATGCCGCTTTCCGACCGAATATGGCCAGTTCCGCCTGATCGGTTTTCAGGACAAAGTCGATGATAAACTGCATCTGGCCCTGGTCATGGGAGAGGTTTCGGGGGACGAACCGGTCCTGGTCCGGGTGCATGCCCGCAATCTTCTCAGTGACTTGCTGGCCTCCACCCGTGAACCCGGGTTGCCATTGCGCCGTGCCATGAAACGCCTCGCCGAAGAGGGAAGGGGTGTATTGGTGGTCATTCGTAACGAGGAGGATACCCGCTCCCTGTTGGAGAAGATCCATCGCTACCAATTACAGGACAATGGCGTGGATCTGCCTCAGGAGGAAAGCCCTGAGGACTGGCGCACCACCGGTACCGGGGCCCAGATCCTGGCCGATTTGGGGCTGCACAAGTTGAGGGTGATGGGGGCGCCCAAGAAATTCAAGGGCCTGCCGGGTTTTGGCCTGGAGGTGGTCGATTATGTGGAGATCTGAGTAACAACACATGCAAGAAATTCATAGCATAGAAGGTAATCTGAACGCGGCTGGAATGCGTTTTGCCCTTGTCGTTTCGCGTTTCAATGGTTTTATCGTGGAACAGTTGCAGCAGGGGGCGGTTGACGGCCTGTTGCGTCATGGAGCCGATCCCAGTGCCATCCGGATCATCAAGACCCCGGGGGCCTTTGAATTGCCACTGGCGGTACAGGCAGTGGCAGAGCGCAAGGATGTGGACGCCATCATCGCTCTGGGGGCGGTGATTCGTGGCGCCACACCACATTTCGATTATGTCGCTGGTGAATGTGTGAAGGGCACGGCCACGGCGATGATGCAGCAGCGGATTCCGGTGGCTTTCGGAGTGTTGACGACAGATTCCATCGAACAGGCCATCGAACGGGCCGGCACCAAGGCCGGGAACAAGGGTTTTGAAGCAGCTGTGACGGCCATCGAGATGGTTGACTTGTTGCGTAAATTGAAAACCTGATGAAAGAAAAGAGCAAACCGACTCGAAGCGCTGCCCGCCGTTGTGCCCTGCAGGCTCTGTATCAATGGCAGGTGAGCGGTCAATCCGTGGAAGAAGTCGAACGCCAGTTCCTCGAAGCAAACAATACCTCCGGCGCCCAACTGGATTTTTTTTCCGAGTTGTTGCATGGGGTCACCGGGCATCGTCGGGCGATCGACGAGGCCCTGGCCAGATATGCCGACCGTTCTGTCGAAGAAATTGATCCCATCGAGCGGGCCATTCTCCGTCTTGCCGGCTATGAGTTGCTGTATCGTTGGGAGGTGCCGTATCGGGCGGTGCTGAACGAGGCCATCAATCTGGCCAAAACCTTTGGGGCGACCCAGAAAAGCTATAAATACGTCAATGGTGTTCTGGACAAGCTGGCCCATCAGGTTCGCTCCCATGAGATCCAATCTGGAAATCGCCGTTCGATGATCGGACACAAGTGATCGGTTTCCAGTCGAGCTGTGGATGAATTCGATCTGATCCGGCGCTATTTCAAACGTCCGCGGGCACGTGAAGAGACCCTGTTGGGCATCGGCGATGATTGCGCTCTGCTTGATTCTCCACAAGATCACGTGCTGGCTGCGACCATGGATACGCTGGTTGAGGGCGTGCATTTCTTTCCCGATGTCGATCCCGGGAGCCTTGGGCACAAAGCCCTGGCGGTCAACCTGAGTGACCTTGCGGCCATGGGGGCGGAACCTGCCTGGGCCTTCCTGGCCCTGACGATTCCCGAGGCTGATCCCTCATGGCTGGAGGCTTTCAGCCATGGGATGTTCGAACTGGCGCGGCGTTATCAAGTGGATCTGGCCGGGGGTGACACGACCAGAGGGCCCCTCTCGATCACCCTGCAGGCGCTTGGTTGGATCCCCAATGATCGTGGTCTGCGGCGGTCGGCTGCCCATCCGGGCGATGAGATTTTTGTCAGCGGCAGGCTGGGAGATGCGGGACTGGCTCTGAAGATGTTGCGGGGGGAGGTGGGATGGCGGAACGATAAGGTCATCGACAGATTGTTGCGTCCTCAGCCCAGGGTGGAATTGGGGCTGGCCCTTAGGGGGATTGCGCATGCCTGTATCGATATTTCCGACGGACTGGCTGCCGATCTGAGTCATCTTCTGGAGGCCAGCGGTTTAGGGGCAACCATTGAATGGAACCAACTGCCCATGAGTGCAGAAGTACAGCGCTATATCGCGCAGACGAATGATTGGCGGTTGCCTCTGCACGCAGGAGACGACTATGAATTGTGTTTCACCGTGCCATCTTCACACCTCTCTCAGTTGGAACAAAGCTTGCCAAGTCTGGAGATATCATGGCATCGTATAGGAAAAATAGAAGAACAACAGGGATTGAGACTGGCAAAAGGGGGAGAGAGGGTATTCCTGCCGCGGGCAGGGTATCGTCATTTCTGAGATGACTGATACGGCAATGACATTCAAGTGGTCCCGCCCGGATCATGTATTGGCATTTGGTTTCGGGGCCGGGTTAACCCCTGTGGCACCAGGGACTGTGGGAACACTGGTGGCCATTCCTTTGTATTGGGGGCTCAAATCCTTCAGCCCCGTCCTGTATCTTGCCGCCATCGCCCTGGGTTTCATCATTGGTGTGTATGTCTGCAGCCGGGTCAATCGTGAGCTGGGACGGGAGGATCATCCAGGGATCGTATGGGATGAGGTGATCGGGTTTTGGGTGGCGATGGTGGGCGCTCCTTTGACATGGCAATATGTGCTCGTTGGCTTTATTTTGTTCCGGTTGCTGGATATATGGAAGCCTTGGCCGATTTCCTGGGTGGACTTCAGGGTGCGCGGGGGGTTGGGCGTCATGTTGGATGATTTGCTGGCGGGTATTTTGACCGCTCTCGTGTTGAACTTTTTGCCTTTGTGACAGACTAATCCAGTGATTTTTGGACAAACTTGAATCATCCCGTCGGTGGGATTTTTTTAAGTCGCAAAGTTGACCTTAAGATTTCGAAATTGCTTGCCTTTTTCAAAGGTTAGTCGCTTCTGAAAAATAGTGGTTTGCCTATCCTCTGTGCGGGCCTGTCGAGTCTATCAATATAGCCAAGGTGCCTTTGTATCAGGGAGGAAGGAAAACATTTGGCATTGCGCCAAAAGCGGGATCTGGATATAATATTAAAATCAATCGCGGGGTGGAGCAGCTCGGTAGCTCGTCGGGCTCATAACCCGAAGGTCGCAGGTTCAAATCCTGCCCCCGCAACCAATCAAGGCCCCGCTTAGGGGCTTTTTATTTTCCCCCAGCCAGGAAGGGACGAAAAACAAAATGGGCCATGAGCCCATTTTTTGTGGGCGATAGATCGAGCACTATGAATCAAGTATCAGACAAATTGACACGATTGCTGGAACCGGTGGTCACGGGCCTCGGTTATGAAATGGTCGGCATCGAATGGTCAGCAGATACCCGTGGAAGGCGGATATTGCGCGTCTACATCGATACTGAAGATGGCGTCACGGTCGATGATTGTGAAAAGGTCAGTCATCAGATCGGTGCCCTGCTGGATGTTGAAAATCTGGTGTCCGGTACGTATATGCTTGAAATCTCCTCACCCGGATTGGATCGCCCCTTGTTTTCCCTGGAACACTTCCAGCGATTCACGGGTTCCGCGGTAAGACTCCAGCTGTTTCAACCTTATGCAGGACAACGACGCTTCAGGGGGATAATCGAAGGTGTGACCGACGATACGGTCCTCGTCAGAACCCCGGACGGTGAGGTGGTGCCCCTGCCCTTTGAACTGATTGAAAAAGCCCGCCTGGTGCCAGATTACAAAGCCATTATGAAAGGAAAAAGCCGATGACGAATAAAGAGATTCTTCGAGTTGTCGACGTGGTATCCCATGAAAAGGATATCGATAAAGAAGTGATTTTTCAGGCATTAGAGACCGCCTTGGCGACCGCGACGGCTAAAAAACACGATGGGCGGATGGATGTCCGGGTCGAAATCGATCGGCAAACCGGGGAATACAAAACCTGGCTGCGCTGGCAGGTGGTCGAACCGGATGAATTGAACGATCCCGATGTGGAGATGACTCTGGAAGACGCTCGCAAAATCGATCCTGACGCCGAGGTCGGTGGCACCGTCGAACAGCCCATCGAATCCATCGCCTTCGGCCGCATCGCCGCTCAGACCGCCAAACAAGTGATTGTGCAGAAAGTTCGTGAGGCCGAGCGGCAAAAAGTGGTCGAGGCCTACAAGGACAGAATCGGGCAGCTGGTCACCGGGGTCGTTAAACGGCTCGAACGCGGCAATGTCTATCTGGATCTGGGCGAGAATGCCGAAGCCCTGATCCCCCGGGAAGAGACCATTCCCCACGAAGCGTTCCGGATCGGCGACCGGGTGCGTGGTTACCTGAAGGAAGTCCGGGAGGAGGGCCGGGGGCCTCAGTTGATCGTCAGCCGGACCGCCCCAGAGCTTTTGATCGAATTGTTCAAGCTGGAGGTGCCCGAGATCGGTGAGGGACTGATCGAAATCAAAGGTGCCGCCCGTGAGCCGGGGGCGCGTGCCAAGATTGCCGTCAAGAGCCAGGATCCGCGTCTCGATCCCATCGGTGCCTGTATCGGGATGCGGGGATCGAGGGTGCAAGCGGTTTCCAACGAACTCAACGGTGAACGTATTGATATCATTCTGTGGGATGAGAACGATGCCCAGTTCGTGATCAATGCCATGGCTCCGGCAGACATCATTTCCATCGTGGTGGATGAGGACAAACACTCGATGGATATCGCCGTGGCCGATGAGAATCTTTCCCAGGCCATTGGACGCGGTGGACAAAACATTCGTCTTGCCAGCCAGTTGACAGGATGGGAATTGAATGTGATGTCTGTCTCCGAGATGGATGAAAAACATCGTGGTGAGGTCGAGGAATCCAAGCAGATGTTCATGAAGGAGTTGGACATCGATGAGGATCTTGCAGAGGCCCTGGTCCAAGAAGGGTTTACCAGCTTGGAGGAACTGGCCTATGTGCCCGCCAAGGAACTGTTGGAAATCGAGGCTTTTGATGAGGAACTGGTTGAGGAATTGCGCAAACGGGCGCGGGATGCGCTGCTGCTCAAGGCCATTTCCACCGAAGAGCGGGTGGAATCCCTGGCCCCTGAATCCGACCTTTTGGAGATGGAGGGCATGGATGAGTCTTTGGCCTATCAGCTGGCTGCAGCGGGGGTGAAATCCATGGAAGATCTGGCCGAGATGGCAGTGGATGAATTGCAGGAGATCGCCCCGGAGCTGGACGAGGAAAAATCTGCAAAATTGATTATGAAAGCGCGTGAGCCTTGGTTCGCTGAGAGTCAGGCAGGTGAGTAAAGAGGAAAAGAGCGATGAGTGAGATCACTGTAAGACAACTGGCCGATACCGTAGGCATCCCCCTGGAAAACCTGCTGGGCCAATTGAACAATGCCGGCCTGGAGAAGTCAGGCGCCGAAGATACCCTCAGTGATGAAGAAAAGATCAAGTTACTGGCTTACCTTCGTCAGCGACATGGCAAACGTGAAGAGTCCGAATCCCTGGGACCCCGCCGCGTGACCTTGAAACGCAAGGAAGTCAAGGAACTCAGGCAGGGGCGTCTGGCCGGAGGCGGCAGCAAGACAGTGAACGTGGAGGTCCGCAAGCAGCGTACCTATATCAAACGCAGTGAAGTCACCGGTTTGACCCCCGCACAGATCGAAGCCGAAAAGGCCCGCCAGGCCCTGGAGGAAGCACGTCGGTTCAAGGAACAGGAGGAAGCCAGGCGCCTGGCGGAAGAAGAAGCCAAACGTGCTTTGGAAGAGGCCAAGCGTCAGGCCGAAGAAGCCGAACGTCAGGTTGTAGAAGCCGAACGCAAACGTCTGGAAGAAGAGGCCAGGCGCCAAGCTGAAACGAAGGTTTCTGAGCTGGAAGTCGAGAAAGTCACGGGGACAGAAGCTCCCGCAGAGCCAGTTCCAGCCCCAGTCGTGGAAGTTGAGAAACCGGAAGCCAAAAAGACCAGAAAGAAAGAAAAGGTAGAAAGAGAGGAAAAACGCAAGGAACGCCCAGGCAGAAAGAAGCTCGAAGCCTCAGACAAGCTGTTGGCTGCCAAGGCACGGCGCAGGAAAAAAGCCAAGGGAGTGGCACCACCACCCATCCAGCCGCAGGTTCGTGAAGTGGCGATCCCCGAGACGATTACCGTGT
Source organism: uncultured Methylococcales bacterium (assembly GCA_964445885.1). Lineage (GTDB taxonomy): Bacteria > Pseudomonadota > Gammaproteobacteria > Methylococcales > Methylothermaceae > Methylohalobius. The sequence goes on along the minus strand of CAYUPV010000022.1, from coordinate 11,722 downwards.
CCGAGCTGGCACAACGGATGGCGGTCAAGTCGACCGAGGTCATCAAACAGCTGATGCAATTGGGGCAGATGGTGACGATCAACCAGGTTCTGGATCAAGAGACGGCTGCCATCGTGGTCGAGGAAATGGGCCACAAACCCAAATTGCAGAGCGCCGACGATCTGGAGCAGGCGCTGCTGGCCGAGGCGACCAAACCACTGACAAACGAAAAGCCCAGGCCACCGGTGGTCACGGTGATGGGTCATGTGGACCACGGCAAGACTTCACTGTTGGACTACATCCGCCGTACCAAGGTGGCCGCCAAGGAAGCGGGTGGAATTACCCAGCATATCGGTGCCTACCGGGTCAAGACCGATCATGGCACCCTCGCCTTCCTGGATACCCCAGGACACGCGGCCTTCACCGCCATGCGTGCTCGTGGCGCGCAGGCGACCGACATCGTGGTATTGGTGGTGGCCGCCGACGATGGCGTCATGCCCCAGACCAAAGAAGCCATCGAACATGCCCGCGCTGCCGGTGTGCCACTGGTGGTTGCGATCAACAAGATCGACAAGCCCGAGGCCGATCCGGATCGGGTCAAGAACGAACTGGCGGCACTGAAGGTGGTGCCCGAGGAATGGGGGGGCGATACCCAGTTCGTGCCTGTTTCGGCCAAGACCGGCCAGGGGATCGATGAACTGCTGGAAGCGATCCTGTTGCAGGCGGAATTGCTCGAATTGAAAGCCCCATCCAAGGGCAGCGCCCGTGGGGTGGTAGTTGAATCCCGTCTCGACCGGGGTCGTGGACCCGTGGCCGACGTATTGGTCCAGGCTGGCACCCTGAAACGTGGTGACGCGGTGTTGTGCGGTGAGCAGTATGGCCGCATCCGGGCGATGTTCGATGAGAATGGCCGGCAAATCAAGGAGGCCGGTCCTTCCACCCCGGTGGAGATTCTAGGTTTGTCGGGTGTGCCCAATGCCGGGGATGACCTGATAGCGGTCAGGGACGAGAAGATCGCCAAACAGATAGCAGACCTTCGTGCAGAGAAGTCCCGCTCGAAGAAACTGGCCGCCCAACAGGCCGCCAAGCTGGAAGAAGTATTTTCGCGCATGGAGGAGGGTGAGTTGGTGGATCTCAATATCATCATCAAGGCCGATGTGCAGGGCAGCCTGGAAGCCTTGCGTGACTCCCTGGTCAAGCTGTCCACCGACAAGGTGCGGGTCAACGTGATTTCCGGTGGAGTCGGGGGTATCAACGAGGGAGATGTCAATCTGGCGATGGCCTCCAATGCCATCATCGTTGGCTTCAATGTTCGTGCCGATGCCGGAGCACGCAAACTGGCCGAGGAGAAGGGCGTGGAAATGCGCTATTACAGCGTGATCTATGACGTCATCGATGACGTCAAGAAATCCATCAAGGGAATGTTGGCGCCGGAGATGAGAGAACAGATCGTCGGTATTGCCGAAGTGCGTCAGGTGTTCCGTCATCCCAAGTTCGGCCAGATTGCCGGATGTATGGTCAAGGAAGGGGTGGTGCGACGCAATCTGCCGATCCGGGTGTTGCGCGACAACGTGGTGATCTACGAAGGACAATTGGAATCGCTGCGCCGCTTCAAAGAGGACGTGGCGGAGGTCAAGGCCGGCATGGAATGTGGTATCGGTGTGAAGAATTATAACGATGTTCGGGAAGGCGATCAGATCGAGGTGTTCGAACGGGTGGAAGTGGAGGCCACTGACTGACCATGCCGAAGGAGTACGACCGTGCCCAGCGGGTCGCTTCCCAACTGCAGCGGGAGCTGGCGGAGTTGATCCGCAGCGAACTGAAGGATCCCCGCTTGGGCTGGGTCACGATCGACGATGTCGACGTCAGCCGGGATATCTCCGTGGCCAAGGTCTACGTAAGCACCCTGGATGCGGAGCAAATCGAGCCTACCATGGCAGTGCTCGCGGCCGCAGCTCCTTTCCTGCGCCGAGAGCTTGGTAAGCGCTTGCGCATGCGCAGTATTCCGGAATTACGTTTCTTCAAGGACACCGCCATCGAACGTGGTATGCGGATCACCCAACTATTGGATGAAATCGCCAAGGAGCGAGAAGATAAGGATGAATAGACCCAGACAACGGCGGGGTGATTCCATCGATGGGATCCTACTGCTGGACAAACGACCGGGCCTGACTTCCAATCAGGCCCTGCAGCAAGCCAAAAGATTATTGGGGGCCCGCAAGGCTGGGCATACCGGCAGTCTGGATCCCATCGCCACGGGACTGCTGCCAATCTGCTTCGGTGAGGCCACCAAAATCTCGCCGTTTCTGCTCGGCGGGGACAAACGTTATCTGGTCATTGTGCGCCTGGGGGTTGCGACTGCCACCGGCGACGCCGAAGGGGAGATCATTGAGCGAGTCCCCGTTCCCGCCCTGGAACGACAGGCGATTGAAGCTGTCCTGACACGCTTTATGGGTGAGATCGAGCAGATTCCACCCATGTACTCGGCCCTGAAACAGGGGGGCAAACGACTATATGACCTGGCGCGCCAGGGGATCGAAGTGGAGCGACCGCCACGGCGGGTGACCATCCATGAGCTGAAATTGCAAGATGTCGGCCCGGATTTCCTCAAGATGGAAGTGTTTTGTTCCAAAGGCACCTTCATCCGTACCTTGGCCGAGGATATCGCCAAGGTCTTGGGAACCGCGGGACACGTGGAGAACTTGCGCCGCACCCAGGTCGGTATCTACGTTGTCGATGATGCGGTGACCTTGGATCAGCTGGAAGCGGTGTCGTTGGACGACAGGAGACGGTTGCTGTTGTCGATCGATAGTGCGGTGGCCGAATGGCCACAGGTCCGCCTTGCCGACGACATGGCTTTTTACCTATTGCGGGGTCAGCCGGTGCTGATACCGAAATTGCAGGCGCAGGGATTTGTGCGCCTGTATAATCGAGACGGAATTTTTCTTGGTGTGGGTGAGGTACTCGATGATGGTCGGGTTGCGCCCCGCCGCTTGTTCAAACTGTCCAATTAGGACTTACATTTAGAACCATCAATATAGGAGAGAAGACAATGCCATTGACCGTTGAGGAAAAGCGTCAGATTCTGCAGGACTACCAGCGTTCGGAGGCGGATACCGGATCACCCGAAGTGCAGGTGGCTCTTTTGACTGCACGGATCCTTCAGCTGACGCCCCATTTTCAGAAGCACAAGAAGGACGTCCATTCCCGTCGGGGGTTGTTGCGTCTGGTTAATCAGCGACGCAAGTTGTTGAGTTATCTGAAACGCAAGGATGTCGAGCGTTACCGCAACCTGATCGAGCGTCTGGGACTACGGAAGTAATAGATTTATGAAAGCGATTCGCAAAGAATTTCAGTATGGCGATCATCGTGTCGTCATGGAGACCGGTGAAGTGGCGCGCCAGGCCGATGGCGCAGTACTTGTGGATATGGGAGGCACGGTGGTGTTGGTCACTGCCGTGGGTAACAAAGAGCCTTCCCCAGGTACCGATTTCTTTCCTCTGACCGTCAATTATCAGGAAAAGGCCTATGCCGCCGGCCGTATCCCCGGCGGTTTCTTCAAGCGTGAAGGCCGTCCCTCGGAGAAGGAGACGCTGACCTCACGCCTCATCGACCGGCCCATCCGTCCATTGTTTCCCGATGGTTTCCACAACGAGGTCCAGGTGGTCGCCACCGTGCTGTCTTCAAATCCCGAAGTGGATGGAGACATTCCTGCCATGATCGGCGCTTCGGCCGCCCTGGCACTCTCCGGCATGCCCTTTAATGGACCGATTGCGGGCGTTCGTGTGGGCTACAAGGATGGCCAGTATCTTCTCAACCCGGGGGCAACCGAGCTGGAACAATCCCAACTGGATCTGGTCGTGGCCGGGACCGAAAACGCCGTGCTGATGGTGGAGTCGGAGGCCAAGGAACTGCCCGAGGACGTCATGCTCGGAGCGGTGCTGTTTGGCCATGAGCAGATGCAGGCTGCCATTGCAGCCATCAAGGATTTGGTCGAGGCGGTAGGGTTCGAGCCCTGGGAATGGTCTCCGCCCGAGGCCGATACCGAACTCGAAGCCCTGGTGGAATCCCACGCCATCGATGCGCTCGAGGTGGCCTATCAACTTCAGGTGAAGAAAGAGCGTTCACAAAAACTCAAGCAAGTCCGCAGATCCATTATCGAGTCACTGACCTCCGACGAACGATACCAACCTGCGGCGGTGAAAGAGGCGCTCGAGACACTGGAAAAACGCCTGGTTCGTGGCAAGATTCTCGGCGATGGAGTACGCATCGATGGCCGTGGCCTGGAAGATATCCGCCCGATCACGATTCGCACGGGTGTATTGCCTCGCACCCACGGTTCTGCCCTGTTCACCCGTGGAGAAACCCAGGCCATGGTGATCGCTACCCTGGGGACCGGTCGCGACGCCCAGTTGATCGATGCCATCGAAGGGGAGTATTTCGAACGCTTCATGCTTCACTACAATTTCCCACCTTTCTGTGTCGGCGAAGTGGGCTTTATGGGTTCCCCCAAACGGCGCGAGATCGGGCATGGAAAACTAGCCAAGCGAGCCATCCAGGCCGTGATGCCGTCCGAGGAGGATTTTCCCTATGTCATCCGGGTGGTTTCGGAGATCACCGAGTCCAATGGTTCCAGCTCCATGGCCAGCGTATGCGGTACCAGTCTGGCGTTGATGGATGCCGGGGTACCCATCAAAGCACCGGTGGCCGGCATTGCCATGGGCCTGATCAAGGAAGGCGAAGGATATGCCGTGCTGTCGGATATCATGGGCGACGAAGATCACCTGGGAGACATGGACTTCAAGGTGGCCGGAACGCCGGAAGGGGTGACTGCCTTACAGATGGACATCAAGATCGAGGGGATCACCCCTGAGATCATGGGCAAGGCTCTGGATCAGGCCAAGCGTGGCCGCTTTCATATCCTCGACAAGATGAATGCCGAACTGCCAGCACCCCGGGCGGAAATGTCCGACTATGCACCCAGGATCACCACCTTCCGGATCGAACCCAGCAAAATCCGGGACGTCATTGGCAAGGGTGGCAGCACCATCCGCAGCATCACGGAAGAGACCGGCGTCAGCATCGATATCAGTGACGACGGTGTGGTGAAGATCGCTTCGGTGGACAAGCAGGCAGGCCAGGATGCCAGGAACCGGATCGAAGAGATCGTGGCCGATGTCGAAGTGGGCAAGATCTACGAAGGCAAAGTCGTCCGGATCATGGATTTTGGCGCCTTCGTCAATATCCTGCCAGGCCGTGACGGGCTGCTGCACATCTCCCAGATCACCGAAGGACGTCTGGAGAACGTCCGTGACGTGCTCAAGGAAGGGGACGTGGTCCGGGTCAAGGTGCTCGAAATCGACCGCCAGGGCCGGGTTCGGTTGAGCATGAAAGGAGTGGAACAGAAGTAATTTAAGGATTCGCCGCAGAGACACAGAGGGCGCAGAGTTTAGAATTTATATTTCCCTGCGCCCTCTGTGTCTCCGCGGTAAGAAAAATACTCGATATCCTGGGGGACTTCCATGTTTTCCTGTACTTGTCATGCCCGTGCCGCCGGTGGGCTTTTTTCCCGTCTGGCCAAATATTATCACCATCGTTATCGCTGGTTCGGTCTGGAGCGTACCCAGAGGCAACTGGTCAAGGGGTTGGATCTGATTGGCTGTCAAGGATCGAGCCTGCTGGAGATCGGTTGCGGCGTGGGCTATCTGCATCAGTGGCTGGTGCAACGCGGCGCCAGTCAGGCCCTTGGAGTGGATCTCTCCGAGCGGATGCTGGATGAGGCGAGGCTTCTGGCCCGTGAACAGAGAGTGGAAGACAGGGTTTCCTATCGACAGGGCGATTTCATCGACTTGTCTCAGGATCTTGAAAACGCGGATATCGTCATCCTGGACAAGGTGCTCTGTTGCTATCCCGATGCCGATACTTTGCTTACCCATGCTGCGAAACATGCCAACCAGGGGCTGGGTTTGACCTATCCCAGGGTGCATGGTTTGAGTCGCATCGGTATGGGGATTTTGAACCGTCTATTGGCCTGGGCAGGCAGTGATTTCCGTACCTTTCTCCACGATCCTGCCCATATTGAGCAATACCTGGCAGAGTTGGGTTGGGAAAAGGCATACGAGGCAAGGACGCTTCTGTGGCTGACTCAGGTGTACGTCACTCATTCCTGAAAGCGTCCCCACTTGAGTAGCAGGGTGGGAAGCAGTAACAAGGTCAGCGCGGTCGACGACACCAGTCCGCCGATGATGATCGCCGCCATGGGACCCATGATCTCCCTGCCAGGATTGTCGCTGCCCCAGGCCACGGGCAGCATCGCGAGAGCAGTGACGATCGCGGTCATCAACACTGCCGGCAGGCGCTCAGAGGCACCCTGGATCGCGGTGCTGGCGTTCCACGGAAGCGCTTCAACCACGACCAGTCGCTGGTAGTGGGCGATCAGCATGATGGCGTTGCGAACCGTAATGCCAAACAGGGTGACGAATCCCACCATCGATCCGACAGAAACGATTCCTCCGCCGATCCACACCGCCGCGATGCCACCCATCAGGGCGAAGGGTAGATTGACCAGGGTGATCAGCGTGTGGCGCCATGAGCCGACGGCGATATAAACCAGCAGCAACACCCCGGCGCTCGCCAGCAGTGCATGGAGTATGAGTTCGGCTCTGCTCCGGCTTTGTTCGATGGCGGCACCGGTGAATTCAGGGACATATCCTTGAGGGAAATCGATCCTCGTCAGGATCCTCTGCCTCAATGTTGTCATGAAGCGATTCAGATCTCCTTGGGGATTGGCGGTGATCACCTGGAGTCTCTGGGCGCTGTGATGAAGAAAATTGTATCTCCCCTCGACCTGTTGCACCCTGATCAATCGTCGCAGGGAGATCAGTGATCCCTCCGGATTGACGAGGGGCAATTGGAAGAGACTGGCGGAACTGGAGCGCAATTTCTCAGGCAGGATGAGGGTGACCGGAGCCCCCCGGTTGCCCTGGAAGCTTTGTCCCACCATCAGGCCTGCATAGGCACTGTGAAGTACCTTGGCGAGTGTCCCCGGTGTGATCCCCCACAAAGCCAGGGCCTCGTGATCGGGTTCAACAGACAGTTGCGGCAGTGCGGTCTGGGAGCGGATCCTGATCTCCCGGGTGCCCGGCAGGGTTTGCATCAACGCCGCGACCTGGTGGCCTAGACGGTCGAGGGTGGCGGTTTCCGGTCCATACAGATTAACCACTACCGGCGCCGTGTAACCGGACAGGGTTTCGTCGATCCGCTCGGTGAGAAAGGTATTGGCCTCGAAGGCGATCCCGGGGAACTGGTCGAGGATTCGGCGCAACTGCTCGAGTACTCGTTGTTGCTGGTGACCGGACAATGGATCGAGATGGACCTCGTACTCGCTGTAGTGGCTGCCATAAGTGTCGGCGCCGCGTTCGGCGCGCCCGGCCCACTGGGAGACCGAGACGACACCGGGCACGCGGAGGAAGGCCTGGGTCAGTTGCCTTCCCAGGTTGAGGGAGGCCGCCAGGGAAGTGCCCGGCAGACTGGCGGTATGGACGATGAAATGGCCCTCGCGCAGCTCAGGCAGAAAACGTCCGCCCAGCCCCGCCAGGCTGGCCAGGGCAAGTAAACAGAGGGCGGCGCCGCCGCCCCAGACCGGCAACGGACGATCGTGAACCCAGGCGAGCAGATCCCGATAGCCTTGTTGAAGCTTCTGCAACAAGGGGGAGACTGTGGTGCGCCTGCTGTGTCCCAGCAGGAGATATCCCAGCGCCGGAGTCACCGTCAGGGCGACTCCCAAAGAAGCCAGGATGGCCAGGATGTATGCGGTCCCCAGAGGGGCGAACAGACGGCCCGCCACCCCGCTCAGGGTCAGCAGGGGGACAAACACCAAAGCGACGATGAAACTGGCATAGACCACCGATCCCCGTACCTCCAGCGAGGCCTGCAAAACGATCTCGGTCAGGGGGCGTGGGAACTGTGAGAGACGGTTTTCCCTCAGTCGGCGGAAGATGTTTTCGGTGTCGATGATGGCGTCGTCGACCACTTCACCCAGGGCGATGGCCAGTCCCCCCAGGACCATGATGTTGAGATTGACGCCCGTCTCCAACAGGATCAACGCTGCCCCGAGCAGGCTCAAGGGGATGGCCAGGGCGCAGATCAGGGCACTGCGCCAGTCACCAAGGAACCCGTAGAGCACCACGATCACCAGCACTGCGCCGAGCAGCAGATGTCCCCCCAGGCTTTGAATGGACCGTTCGATGTAGTCGGCCGGGCGGAACAGATGGGGATGGAGAATGATGCCCTGTTTGGCCAACAAGGGCTTGAAATCTCCCAGGACCTTTTCTACCGCCCGCGAGACGCTCAAAGTATTGGCGCCATATTGGCCAATCACCATCAATACCAATCCCTGTCTGCCTCCTATCTGGGCTGCGCTGATGGGTGGGGCCTGACCCCAGCCGATGTCGGCCAGTTGCGCCAGGGTGAGAGAGGGCGTCGCAGGAAGTCGACGCAGTGACTCGATGGGGAAGCGATCGTTCTCCAGGGTCAGAGCCAGCTGTTGATTGGGGGTGGAAATGAACCCCAGTCCCCGTCTTTTGAGGGACGCCTCGATGTTTTTCACGACTTCATTGAATCCGAGACGATGACGGATGAGCTTTTGCGGATCGATCCGGATCTGCAACTGCCGCCTGCCGCCACCGAAAACATTGACGTCGGCCACCCCGTGAACGGCAAGCAAGCGTGGCACGAGGGTCCAGTCGACGAAATCGCGTAACGCAAGGAGATCCTTGCCGCTCAGGCCCAGGGTCAGCAGGGTGGCCGAAGAGGAGGAAAGGGGAACGGCAAGCGGGGGACCGCTTCCTTCCGGTAGTCGCGCGGCCACGCTGGCAAGCCGTTCTGTGACTTGCTGGCGTGCCAGGTGGAGGTCAACATCATCGTCGAAGATTGCGCTGACCACAGACAGCCCGGCGATAGACTCCGAGCGCAGGTCTGCCAGTCCCAACAGTCCACCGAGACTGTTTTCGATGGATTGAGTGATCCGCCGTTCCACCTGTTCGGCCGTCAGGCCTGGGGCTTCGGTCTGGACGATGACCTGTTTGGGGGAGAATTCGGGAAAGATATCCAATCCTGCCTGGGAAATCCGCCAGCCCCCGTACAGGAACAGGACCAGACAGAGCCCCATGACTGCGCCACGCAGCCGGATGGAAGTGGCGATCAGAGAGGAAAGCATGAATCAGGAGCAGCGCGCAGGTTTTTTCCAGGCCGGCGATGACAGTCGAACCCTTCTTTTCCCCTGGGGACAGGCTTAATCATCGTCGTTCTCTTCGGGTACCTGGGCACGAAATTCCTCGGACAGCAGGATTTGTGCGCCGCTGATGACAATGCCATCGTTTGCCATCAGCCCGGTGTGAGTCCACCATGTGTGGGCTGTCTGATGGTAATCGGCCAGCACCTTGCGCTGGAAGGAGTGAGCGTCTGTTTGCACATAGATCCATGGTCTGCCGCCATGCCAAACCACTGCCTCGGCAGGAATGGGGATGGCCGGTTGCGATTCGCTCAACCAGGCGGTCAGGCGCATGCCGATGGGCAGGTCGGGGGTACGGGCGAGATAGAAATAACTCCATCCCGGCAGTATGGAGTCGTCTTGGGGGGCGGGAGACAGAGGTTGTAGTGGTAGGGCCTTTCCTTCTGATTGCATCAGGATGGCTTGGTGAGTGAAAACGGAGGGAGATCGGTGTGGGAAAACGAGTGTCAGTAGCCTGGTTTTTCCTTTTCCCAGTGCTTCCAGAGTGGGATCGAGTGTTTCAACCCAGTGGCCCAGTTTTGGTCCCCAGGTGAGGCGAATCGAGTTTCGCAGGATTTGTTGTTGGGCAGTCAGTTCATCCACGCGTGCCTTGGCTGAAATCCAGTTGCTTTCCGCCTCATTCAGCTTTTCCTGGCGTACACTGTTCCCCAGCGATCGCAGTCTGGTGCGACTTTGCGAGGCGATGGCCAGCAAACGCCGGGCCGTCTCTGTTTCCATTGACAACCGGTGCCAGTGGCCGGCGTCCCTGAGAAGGGGGAGGGGATCAATGACCCGGGCTGGGACAGGCTCTACAGGAGTGAAGCTGGCAGGTTGGGGATGGCTGATCCGAATGCCTGCCAGCCGCTGTTGTTCGGTCGTCAGACTTACCACAAAGCCTTCGGTTTCAATGTCGCCATTCTCGTCGGCGAGAAGGTTTGCAGGCTGGAGACCGGTAAGCAGTAACACCAGAATCAGAAAACGGGCAGGCAAGGGGATGTTGGACATGCTTGTTGTAAACCATAGGAAGTTGGAGAATGTACCGGTCACGGGCACCTATTGCAAGGTGATTGGTTCTGAACGATCACAGCACAAATAAACCCATAAAGAGAATGCCGCTTTGTCTTCTATACCCCCAGGAACTCGATCACCTGTTGGCTCTGCATCAGCAATGGATCGAGAGTGAAGGCGGGAAAGGCCGGCGCGCGGATTTGACGAAGGCTGATTTGCGTCAATGCGATTTCAGCCACAGAAAGCTGACTCGAAGCATTCTTGAACATGCCGATGTCACTGGCGCCAGGTTGTCCTATGCCGATCTCAGGGAATGCCGTCTGGAAGGAATCCAGGGGTTGAACAAAGCCGATCTGAGAGATGTTGATTTTCGAGGCGCCTCCTACTCATCCATCATTGGCCTGTCACGATTGTCCACATCCTCGGGTTTGTGTGGGCGTTGCGATTATCTGTCCGTTCCTTTCTCAACATGAGGCGACATCTGGTACTCCCTGAAACGCTGATAGCGGCCCAGGATACACCGCCTGTTTTAGGGTGGATGATGCAATGGGTCGCAAAAGCGGTGCAAACGCTTGCAACGGGTTGGCATGGACTGCTCGGCATCGGCATTTTCATGCTGGTGATCAGTGGCTTCATCATAGTCAACACCATGGTCAGTTATTTTTCAGTCAAGCCGAAGAAGCTGACGGCCTGGGTGGTGAATCTTGAGAGTGAAAAATTGAACCAGGCCGAACTCCGTGGTGTGGATTTACACGGAGCTTACGGCCATGGAGCCGTTTTTTTCGAAGCTGATCTCCGCGATGCCAATCTGAGCTGGGCTGATTTCCAACGCTCCATTTTCCGCAAAGCGAACATGGAGTCGGTGGCAATAAGACATGCGAATCTCGATTACGGGGATTTTCAGGCCACCTGCCTCAGAAAAGGTGACCTGTCAGACGCCGATTTGGATGATGCCGATTTTCGCGGAGCGTACCTGGGTTTGACCCGTATGAAAGATGCGATCCTGAAACGGGCGAAGTTTCAGGGGGCCAATCTCATGGGTGTCGACCTGGACGGAGCCCGATTGCCTGGGGCACGCTTCGACGGGGCGATATTGACCTGTCTTCAGCGCCACAAGGATGAACCCGAACGAAGAAAGGTGATTTGCGCCAGTTTGCGCAAGGCAAATCTGGTGGGAGCGGTGTTTTTTCACGCTGATCTGCGCGCTGCCGATCTGCAGAACGCGGACATGACAAGGGCTGATTTACGTTCGGCCAGGCTGGAGGGAGCCAATTTTTCAGGAGTGAACCTGGCCGGGGCTTTGCTGCCCTTTGATCTGGATTTGGACAAAGTGCAGGGGCTGACGCAGGCCCAGTTGGAGGCTTCCTGTTTTCGCGGAACGAGGGGCAGCCGTTCCCGGTCGGAAACCCGGAAAAGCTGTCTCTCTGCTCTGCCTGACTCCGAGCTGGAAGAATCTCTGACTGT
>CAYUPV010000021.1:0-21510 GCA_964445885.1 uncultured Methylococcales bacterium | reverse complement strand
CGAGCCCCCAGGGATGGGTTCACGGCGTCCCGAGAGACGAATCCCCTGCCTCGGCCCACATGGAACTTTCACGGTAATAACCCGGACACTCTCCGGTCAAGCCTGGGTGAACAGGCAAAGCAAGGAGAAAAACGGTACGCGCACGGGCAAAAAGACGCGGCTCTGCGGATATGGCAGGGTATTTTGAAGATCGATCCGGCCCATCGCCGAACGCTGCATGATGTGGCCACGGCCCAGATGAACGCCCGTCAGTATATCGAGGCGGAAAAGACCTATGAAAGCCTGATTCGGGTGGATGCCCCCATCAGGATTTATCCGCAGGCATGGTTTTTAGCCGCCTGGGCACACCATCGGCAATACCAGACGCTAACGGCGGTTCACGAGGGGTTCCTGACCCGTTACCTGAACAGTGGGGATCCAACCTATCTCGACCCAGCCCGTAAGCTGCTGCGGATCGCCCACAACAAAACCGTCTCCATGCCACTGGACGGGGCGCTGAGAGACCAGCTTTTGCACACACTGGCAGGCAGTGAGCGTTCCATTATTCATTTTTGGGCCGAATGGTGTGGCCCCTGCCGGAAGGAGTTGAGCGCTCTGTTCGAATTCTGCCGGGAACACCCGGAGGTAAAAACGGTGATTGTGGCGGAAGAAAGCGAAAAAGAGTGGGTAGACAGACAGCTGAACGAACTTTACGCGCCGTTTAAGGAAAGTCATTCGGGCAATCTCGTGTTTATCTTCGACGGCAAACGGGAATTGTGGAGCCGGTTTGTGCCTCCACAAGGCCAGTCTCTGCTGACGGTACCCAGGACGGTGTTTCTGAAAGGATTGACCCGTGTCGGGTACGTGGCCAGTGCGTTGGACTGGTCACACATGGACCCGGCATCGACATGGAGTCGGTCAAAATGAGCCATTCTGCGTGGAAAGGCTCTTGGATCGTGGGACTGACGCTTTGGTGCTGCTGCGGACAGGGGTGGAGCGCGCCTGCCCGGCAGCAGGGCATCAAGCTGGACCAGGAAGTACTGGAATTGCTCAGTAAGCCGAAGATCAAGCTGGTTCCCGAACAGGTCAAAATATTCAGGGACTGCAAGGACGATAAGGCGGGGGTATTTTTCTTTGTGACGCCTATCCTGTCTTATCTGCAATCGGAGTCGTTCGGAGATGCCGGAACACGGTTTTTCAACGCCGAACAGTTCGATCAGGCGATCCGTCTCAAGCTCAAGAATGAGGGAGTCCCGCTGAAGATGTTTTGTGCCCATATCGTGGCAGAATACAGCAAGGTACAAAGCGGGGAATACACCTACCAGGATCTCCTCAATCATATTCTTGAATGCCAGAAAATCTGCGGACCGACACTCAGCGCCATGGCCTCTGTCTATATGTTCAATTCGGCCCGGTATTTACGTGGTCTGGTGCGTTTCAACTACAACGATTCCAACCTGCGGCTGGATTTTCCCGGTGACAGGTCGCAGGGATTTCTCCACATCGATAACCACACCATCCTCGAGCAAACCTATCAAAAGTGGGTGGAGCTGGGGCGCGCCTGGCGCATCGGTCTGGATGCGCGGGCCTCGTTGCCAGGCACCACGTTTTACAACGATGAACTGTCTCGCAAGCGCTTGAGGGCAGTTGAACACTGGTTTACCCAGACCAAGGACGTGCCGGTTTCGCTGATCGACCGCAAGTGGCTGGGAAATTTCGGCCCCCACATCGACCAGGTAGTGGCCAAGCTCTACAAGATCGAAAATCTCTATAATCTTTATCAGAACAACGATCAAGCGGAAAAAAGACTGGTCGATGGCCGTGATATCTATTTTGGCCTCAATCAGAGCGTGGCCATCTATCTATACAAAGACGTGAATATTCATATCGACGTGGACCCGGCGGAACTGGAGCAGTTGCCGGAATGACCCGTCCCCTGGCTGACTGTTGTCAGTGAATAGACTTCCCTTCAGCAAGAGCGTGGTTTGGATTGTTGAAAAAGATCTTTCGTGCGGGAATAGGAAAGCGTTTCAGGGGATCTCCCGCAATAGGCGAAAGCCGATATGAGGCCCACCCTTTTCAGCTTGCCAGGCGCTGCGGTTGGACGAACGCAGGGAGGAAGGCGGGCTGGCCCAACTGCCTCCCCGGATTCTGGGACCCACGTCCCGCGACTCCCAGTCCTGAACCCATTCCCAGACATTGCCATGCATGTCGTAGAGGCCCCATGGGTTGGCTTTTTTCCGGCCGACCGGATGGGCGCTGCGTAAGCTTTTCGAATTGCCGGCAAACCAGGCGAATTCACCCAGTCTCGACGTCTTTTCACCGAAGCTGTACTCGGATTGGGTACCCGCCCGGGCAGCATATTCCCATTCTGCTTCCGTGGGAAGACGGTAGCAGGGACAGTGTTCCCTCTTGTTCAACCGCTGCATGAACTCCCGGGCCTGATACCAATTGATGTAGACCGCAGGATAATCGTCTCCCCTAAATACATTGGGCCTGCCATCCCAAGGCCGGGTGTTCATGACCGTCGACCATTCCTTCCGGGTGACCTCGTGCTTGGCAAGATAAAAAGGTCGGGCAATGCGTTTCGGCAAGGGTGGTTTTTCATCCGGATCACCCTGGTCCGATCCCATCAGAAAACGCCCGGCCGGTATCAGCACAAATTCGGTTCCAAGACTGTTCAAATAAACCGAAGCAGGCTTCGAAGGCCGCTTACCCGTGACATTGTTGTCTCCCGGCACGTAGAAACCGGCATGGGAAACACGGACGGGCGACCAGGCTTCCGAAAGGCTTAGGGTGCCTAGTGCCGCAGAAGTCAGAAGCAAAACGAAGGGTCTGCCGATTTTTATTCGCATGATCCTGTGACTGGCGATGTTCTGTATTTGACCATTGGGCAGCGGCTTGATTCACGGGAGTTGCCGTGAAAGATACCTGGTGGGCACTCACTCACAGATGACCAATCCGTTCCAATGCCTGCTCCAGGTTCTCCATACTGGTCGCTATGGATATCCGGGCATGTCCAGGCGCGCCAAACGCAGTGCCCGGCACCAGGGCCACTCCGGCTTTCTCGATCAGAAACTCGGCCAGTTCGAGGTCGTCCTTGAGTCCCAGTTGATCGATCATCCCGGAGATATCGGGAAACAGATAGAAAGCGCCATCGGCAGGTAAACACGAGATCCCTTCGATGCTGTTGAGACCATTCACCACGAAATCGTGGCGCTGCTTGAAAGCCTTGACCATTTCCTTCACGCACGATTGATCTCCCTCCAGAGCGGCAAGGGCGGCGGCCTGGGAGATGGAGGTGGGGTTGGAGGTGCTCTGGGACTGGATTTTCCTCATCGCCGCGATGACGTCTTTAGGACCAGCCGCATAGCCGATCCGCCAGCCGGTCATGGAATACGCCTTGGAGACTCCGTTGAGCACCATGCAACGATCGTACAACTGCGGACAGACGTTGAGGATATTGCTAAAGCTGCCTTCCTCCCAGACGATATGCTCGTACATGTCATCGCTGGCAATCATGATTTGGGGATACTTTGCCAACACCTCGCCCAACGCCGCCAGCTCGTCACGGCTATAGACCATGCCGGTGGGATTGGAGGGACTGTTGAGGACGAACAGCTTGGTGCGGGAAGTAATCGCCGCCTCCAGTTGCGCGGGGCTGATCTTGAACCGCTGATCCTGACCCGCTTCGACGATGACCGGATGACCACCTGCGAGTAGTGCCATGTCGGGATAGGAAACCCAATAGGGTGCCGGGATGATCACTTCGTCACCCTCGTCCAACAGCGCCTGGGCCAGGTTATAGAAGCTCTGCTTGCCCCCACACGACACCAGCACCTGATCCAGCTGATATTCCAGACCGTTGTCACGGCGGAACTTCTCCACCACTGCCTGTTTCAAAGCAGGGATGCCATCCACCGGGGTATACTTGGTCATCCCGGCATGGATGGCCTCGATGGCGGCCTGTTTGATATGATCAGGGGTATCGAAATCAGGCTCCCCGGCCCCCAGGCCGATGACGTCCTTGCCTGCTGCGCGCATGGCGGCGGCCCTGGCGGTCACGGCCAGGGTGGGTGAAGGTTGGATGCGGTTGACGCGCTGGGAAAGTGTGATGGTCATGGAAACTGCCTACTGTCTGCAAGAGAATTGAAGGATTATGAAACCCATCGGAATCAGTTCACGACGCGCTTTATATAAAAAAGCGCTGGACGCTGCGATTCAGAAAGAACAAGCGTCTGAGAACATGATACCCGAAGGCAAACGCGCGCTGAATCCTTCCGCGGCGAAAAAATTCTGCCTGCACAGCAATTTTGAACCCGCCGGCGATCAGCCCGAAGCCATCAAGCAGTTGAATGCAGGCCTCAACCACGGCGAACTCCACCAGACACTGCTTGGCGTGACCGGCTCCGGCAAGACCTTCACCATGGCCCACGTAATCGAACGGATGCAGCGCCCCGCGATGATCCTGGCCCCCAACAAGACCCTTGCCGCCCAGCTGTACGGGGAGATGAAATCTTTCTTTCCGGAGAACGCGGTCGAGTATTTCGTCTCCTACTACGACTACTACCAACCGGAAGCTTACATGCCGGCCTCCGACACCTATATCGAAAAGGATGCCTCCCTCAACGAACACATCGAACAGATGCGCCTGTCGGCCACCAAGGCCCTGCTGGAACGCCGCGACGTGGTGATCGTCGCCACCGTGTCCTCCATCTACGGCCTGGGCGAACCGGCCTCCTACTTCGAGATGGTGCTGCACCTGGTGCGCGGCGACCTGATCGACCAACGCAAGCTGATCCGCCGTCTGGCCGAGCTGCAATACACCCGCAACGACACCGAACTGCGCCGCGCCACTTTCCGGGTCCGTGGCGACGTGATCGACATCTATCCGGCAGAATCGGAACGGGAAGCATTACGGGTGGAGATGTTCGACGACGAGATCGAGCGCATGAGCCTGTTCGACCCCCTCACCGGCGAGATCATCAGCCCGGTAGCCCGTTACACCGTCTATCCCAAGACCCACTATGTCACCCCGCGCCAAACCCTGCTGCAGGCGGTGGATGCCATTCGCGGAGAACTACACGAAAGGCTGGAAGAATTGCGCCGCGACAACAAACTGGTGGAGGCCCAGCGCCTGGAGCAGCGCACCCGCTTCGATCTGGAGATGATCCTGGAAGTCGGTTACTGCTCCGGTATCGAGAACTATTCCCGCTATCTCTCGGGACGGGGACCAGGGGAACCTCCCCCCACCCTGTTCGACTATCTGGCAGACGACGCCATCCTGTTCATCGACGAGAGCCACGTCACCGTCCCCCAGATTCGCGCCATGTACCGGGGCGACCGCTCGCGCAAGGAAACCCTGGTCCAGTACGGCTTCCGCCTACCGTCCGCCCTCGATAACCGCCCCCTCACTTTCGAAGAGTTCGAGGCGCGGGCACCGCAGCGAATCTATGTCTCCGCCACCCCCGGACCCTATGAGCGTGAACATTCCAGCGCGGTGGTCGAGCAGGTGGTCAGGCCCACTGGACTGGTGGATCCAGAGGTGGAAGTCCGCCCCGCGCTTACCCAGGTGGACGATCTGCTGTCTGAAATCAATCTGCACGCAGCGAAAAACGAACGGGTGCTGGTCACCACCTTGACCAAACGCATGGCCGAAGACCTGACCGACTATCTGATGGATCACGGGGTCCGGGTCCGCTATCTCCATTCGGACATCGACACCGTGGAACGGGTGGAGATCATCCAGGACCTGCGCAAAGGGGTGTTCGACGTCCTGGTCGGCATCAATCTCTTGCGGGAGGGACTCGACATTCCGGAGGTCTCCCTGGTAGCCATCCTCGATGCCGACAAGGAGGGTTTCCTCCGCTCCACGGTTTCCCTGATCCAGACCATCGGCCGTGCCGCCCGCAACCTTCACGGCAAAGCGATCCTTTATGCCGATACCGTCACCGCCTCGATGCGTCAAGCCATCGACGAGACCGAACGCCGCCGCACCAAGCAGGTTGCCTACAACCAAACCCATGGCATCACCCCCCGCAGCACCACCCGTTCCCTGGACGATATTCTGGAACTTCCGGTGCCTGGCGCCGGTCCCGGGAAACCAAGAAAGGTGGCAGACGCCAAGGGCAGGTACAGCGCCAAACTCAAATCCCCCAAGGAAGCGGCGAAATTGATCAAACAACTGGAAGAACGCATGTATACTCACGCCCGGGAATTGGAGTTCGAAGAGGCGGCGCGCCTGCGCGATGAAATAGCCGCGATCAAACAACAATTCACCTTGTAGAGACCAGCGAGACAAGTCGGCTATACTTCAGTCACCAATACTCAAATACTTTTAAATCACATCCATGGACAAAAACATCCGCTGGCACCATGCCACTGTGTCCCGGCCTGATCGGGAAAAACTCAACAGCCACCGAAGTTTCATCCTATGGTTCACCGGCCTTTCCGGTGCAGGCAAGTCCACCCTGGCCCATCGGGTGGAGGAGTTGCTTTATCTGCGCGGCTGCCGTACTTACGTATTCGACGGCGATAACGTACGCCACGGACTGTGCTCGGACCTTGGATTTGGTCCCGCGGACCGGCACGAGAACATCCGCCGCATCGGCGAGATGAGCAAGTTGTTCATCGATGCCGGAGTCATCGCGCTGACCGCCTTCATCTCCCCCTTCAGGAAAGACCGGGATCTGGTCAGATCATTGGTGGACGAGGATGATTTCATCGAAATCTATTGCAACACTCCGCTCGAAATCTGTGAACAGCGTGATATCAAGGGGCTCTATGAAAAGGCCCGCCGCGGCGAGATCAAGGATTTCACCGGTATCTCTTCACCTTATGAACCCCCGAAAAATCCCGAGATTATCGTCAACACCGGCACCGATCCCCTGGATATCTGTGCCCGCCAGATCCTCGACTATCTGGAACAACGCGACAAGATTGCACTGATCCCCCATTCCGAACAACGCTGGGAGTTCATCCGTGAAAATTAACAAGGCCGTCTTTCCCGTCGCGGGTCTGGGTACCCGTTTCCTGCCTGCCACCAAGGCCAGTCCCAAGGAGATGCTGCCGGTGGTGGACAAACCCCTGATCCAGTATGCGGTCGAAGAGGCAGCCGCCGCCGGAATCGAACTGATGGTGTTCGTGACCGGCCGCAACAAAAACGCCATCACTGACCACTTCGACAAGGCCTACGAACTGGAGATCGAACTGGAAACACGCGGCAGATTTGAACAACTCGAACTGGTCCGAAACATTCCCCCCAGGGGGGTCAAGTGTGTGTATATCCGCCAGGCCGAAGCACTGGGGCTCGGCCATGCCGTGCTATGTTCCAAACCCATTGTCGGCAACGAGCCTTTTGCGGTCCTGCTGGCGGACGACCTGATCGAGAATGGTGGCAGGGTATGCCTCAAGGAAATGACGGAGATCTATGAATCCCACGGCCGCTCGGTCCTCGCGGTCGAAGAAATTCCACCGGAGGCCTCCCAGAGCTATGGAATGGTCGCCACCTCCCAAATGATCGGCAACGTGGCCAGGGTGGAAGGGATCGTGGAAAAACCCAAACCCGAGGAAGCCCCTTCCAACCTGGGGGTGGTCGGCCGTTACATTCTCACCCCCCGAATCTTCCACCTGCTGGAAACCGTGGGCAAAGGGGCTGGAGGCGAGATTCAACTCACCGACGCCATCGCCAAACTGCTTGACCACGAACTGGTCTATGCCTTCCGTTTCAACGGCAAACGTTACGACTGTGGTTCCAAGCTGGGCTATCTCGAAGCCACCGTCGATCACGCCCTCAAACATCCGGAGGTCGCCGAAGGATTCCGCGAGTATCTGCAAAGCCTCAAACTGGAATAACCAACAGAACAATGAGCTTGATCCGGCTGCTGCTACTGCCCGTGGCAGCAGCTATTTTCCTGCCTGCCCATGCCAGCCTGAATCTGACCGCAGCAGAGCTCGCTTGGCTCAATGAGCATCCCGTCATCCGCCTGGGGGTAGACGAGGGTTATGCGCCTTATTCATTCATTGATCAACGAGGACACTTCAAGGGGGCGGCTGCGGATTTTGTCGAACTGCTCGAAAAACGACTGGGCATCCGTTTCAAACCGGTCAGAGGCCTCAAGTGGCCTGAAATCCTCGAAGCAGCTCGAGACAAACGGCTCGACGTGATCGCCACGGTGGTCCGGCTGCCTGAGCGTGAATCCTACCTGGAATTCACCCGCATCTATCTCCCCACTCCTCTGGTCATCATGACCCGGCAGGAACAGCCCCAGCTGAAGAACGCCCATGATTTGGAATCGATGTCGGTACTGCTGGTCAAGGGTTACTCCTCGGCCCTGCAGGCTCTCCAACGCTATCCGGGCATCCCTCCTAAGTGGGTGGACACACCTCTTGAGGGACTGAGAGCAGTCTCCGCCGCCGAGGCCGATGCCTACGTGGGAGTAATGGGGGTCAACACCTGGCTAAGTCAGCAAAATGGCCTCTCGAACCTCAAGGTCAACACCGCCTTCGATATGATCAGCAACGGCCAGCGCCTGGGAGTACGTAAGGACTGGCCGCAGCTGGCACGTATACTCGACAAAGCTCTGGCCGACATCCATGTGGAGAAACGCAACAGTATCTTCAAGCAATGGATCCCCGTGGACGCCGAATCCATTCCGGTACTGGGTACCGGGCTCACCCTGGCCGACCTGGAGTGGTTCCGCACGCTTTCACCTCTGAAAATCGGTTTTGTCAGCGATGCCCGCCCCTTCTCCTTCGTCAACGACAAGGGGCAACCGGACGGCCTCGCCCAGAATGTGTTGTTATGGATACGCGATCACACCGAGGCAGATTTCAACTATTATCCCACCGAGCACCACCGGGATCTCCTGGCACAGTTGCGTGAGGGGCGACTCGATCTGGCCACTGTCGCCACAGTCAACGACCAGGATCCTGAAGACGTCCTACTCACCTCAGCCTTCCTTCGCTCCACCCTGATGATCTTCGCCCGTGGGCGACACCGTTTCTCCGGGGCCGAAGCGTAACTGTACGATCTGACCGTGGCCACCTACCAACACAGCCCCGGTTACGATTACCTCATTCAACTACCCGATATACATGTGCTCGGTTTGGACAGTCCTGGTGAGGCGCTTGCCGCGGTTGAACTGGGTCAGGCCGATGTCGCCGTGTTGGAGGCCACGCTGGGGTTGCGCGAACGGGATGCCAGAGAGCTGAAAGACGTGCGCCCCCCAGCCCCTCTGGAAGGCACTTATATTTCTCTTCACCTTGGAGTGCGCGCCGATCAGCCCAAGCTTGCACGCCTGCTGGATCAATTGATCCTGGCCATACCTCCCACGGAACATGCTGCCATCCTGTCCCATTGGTTAGGGCTGCCTGAAACAGGGATCGATCCCCGCCGAGTCCTCCAATGGGTGGCAGCGGTACTGGGAACAATCCTTCTCCTGGCACTCCTGTTTCTGCTCTGGAACCGCCAGCTGCAGCGTGAACTGGCACGTCGACAGGCCAAGATCCACGAACGCCAACAGCTCATGGAAGCGATCTTTCATTCCATTCCGGACCTGTTCTTCCGGCTCTCGCCCGACGGCACCATTCTTGATTACCACGCGAATGATACCTCTGAACTCTATGTGGCACCTGAACATTTCCTCGGGAAGAAGATGCAGGAGATCCTCCCGGAACACATGTCGGACAAGCTGGAGAATATCCTGCAACAACTGAAACAAAGCCGGCATCCAATCGCATTCGAATATCGGCTGCCGGTACCCAAAGGGGAACGTTATTTCGAAGCCAAGTTCAACCGCATGGCAGACAGCGACCAGATCGTCATCCTGGTGCGCGACATTACCGACCGCAAACGGGCCGAAGAGGAATTGCGCTGGGCACGTGACGAACTGGAGAGACGGGTGGTCGAACGCACTGAAGAATTGGCCGCCGCCAACCGCGAGCTGGAATCCTTCACCTATGCCGTTTCCCACGATCTGAGGGCCCCGCTGCGGGCAATCCGCGGGTTCGGAGAGGCATTGATTGAGGATTATGGCGCCCAGATACCCAAAGGCGCTCAGGACTATCTGGAAGAAATCTCTTTTGGTGCCCGCCGGATGGGAGAACTCATCGAGGGACTGCTGGCCCTGTCACGCACCACCCACAGTGAATTGGAACGCACCCCCGTCCGGCTCGACGAGATTGCGCGTGAAGTTTGCATGCAACTTGTGCGTAACGAACCGGATCGACAGATAACCCTGGAGATCTCCGAGCCTCTCACGGTGACCGCCGACCTACGCCTGAGCCGCACATTGATGCAGAACCTGATGGAAAATGCCTGGAAATATACCCGCGACCGAAAACAGGCAAGGATCGCCTTCTATAGCCGGAAACAGAATGGTGAACAGGTGTTCTGCCTTGAAGACGATGGAGCAGGCTTCGACATGGCTTTCGCGGCGAAGCTGTTCGAGCCCTTCCAGCGTCTTCATGGTCCGGATGAGTTCCCGGGCATCGGGATCGGCCTCGCGACTGTTTGGCGTATCGTCAAACGGCATGGCGGCTGGATCAAGGGTGAAGGTGAGGTCGGCAAGGGCGCCCGATTCTGCTTTACCCTGAGTCCCAGGGAGGAAAGCCGATGAGTAGACGTCGACTGCTCTTGGTGGAAGACGATCCACAGGACGAAAAACTTACCCTGCGTGCCCTGCACAGAATTCAAATCGCCCATAGCGTCGATGTGGTTCGCGATGGTGCCGAGGCTCTCGACTATCTATTTGCCACCGGCAGACATCGACAACGCTGCCCGGGCGAGTTACCCGTGGCCATGCTGATGGACAGCCAGATGCCGGGACTCAATGGGCTGGAGGTGCTGGCCCAGGTCCGGGCCAACCCCCTGACCAGAACACTGCCGGTGGTGATGCTGACCTCCTCAGACAATGCACAGGATCTGCGGCAAAGCTATGCCCTTGGTGCCAACAGCTACGTGCGCAAGCCGATGGATCCAATAGAGTTCACCCATGCAGTGATGCAGCTTGGCCTCTATTGTCTGTCTCTCAACGAACCGTGTCCCGGGAAATAGTATGCCCATCTCCAAGCGACTGAAGATTTTGGTCATTGAAGACAATCACAGCGATTACCACCTGATTATCTGCCACCTCACACGTTCCGGGGTGGATTTCGAGGCTCTACGAGTCACCAATGCCTCACAGCTGCAAAAAAGTTTAAGCGATCAATGGGATCTGATCCTCACCGACTTCGCCCTCCCGGACATCGACATCGAAACCAAGCTTTCATGGATCCTTGAGCAATCGCCCAACACACCCGTGATCATGATTTCCGGCACCTTGGGAGAAGAACGTGCGGTAGACATGCTCAAGGCGGGAATGGAAGATTTCGTCTGCAAGGACAACCTCTCCAGACTGGTACCCGCGATCCACCGGGCACTGAAGAATGCACAGATCAGGCAGGAGAAGCTGATTTCCGAAGAACGCTTGAGGATGTGGGCAACAGTGTTCGAGCACGCCGCTGAAGGAATTTTCATCACCGATCCCGACGGCCTCATCCTTGAGGTGAACCGGACATTCACTGAAATCATGGGGTATACAGCCGATGAAGTCGTCGGCAACAAGCCCACTCAATGGAAATCCGGACACCATGGTCGGGACTTTTATCAAGGCATATGGGTTTCCTTACAGGAAACCGGGCAATGGCGGGGCGAGATATGGAACCGCCACAAGTTGGGCAATACCGTCATCCAATGGCTGACGATCAGCGCGGTCAGGGGCGCTTCAGGCTCCGTTTCCCATTACGTGGCGATGTTTTCCGACATCAGCCGGCTCAAGCAGACCGAAAAACAACTGGAATTTCTGGCCCACCACGATGTGCTCACCGGCCTCCCAAACCGGATGTTGTTCACTGCCCGCCTGGAACACGCAATCGAACATGCGAAGCGTCAGCAGACGATACTTTCCGTGGTTTTTTTGGATCTGGATCGATTCAAGCACATCAATGACAGCTTTGGTCATCCCGCAGGCGACGAACTACTCAAGGAAGTCGCCGAACGCTTGCGCCGCGAAATGCGCCAGGAAGATACCGCCGCCCGCCTGGGTGGAGATGAGTTCTGCCTCCTCCTCGAGGAAATCAAATTCCCTGAAAATGCCGCGATCATCGCCGAGAAGCTGCTGACCTCATTCCAGAAACCTTTCCGGGTGGCGGACCAGGAAATCCACATGACCCCCAGCATCGGTATCAGCACCTTTCCCCGGGACGGTGAGGATGTGGCCACTCTGCTAAGGAATGCAGACAGTGCCATGCACCAGGCTAAAACCCAGGGCAGCAACGGTTATGCCTTTTACTCAACAAAATTGACCACCCAGGCATATGAGCAGGTCTTGCTGGAAAGCGCGCTCCACAAGGCCCTCAAGCACCGGGAACTTCATCTGTACTTTCAGCCTCAGCTGGAAATGGACACGGGACGGCTGATCGGCGCGGAGGGCCTGCTACGTTGGGA
Source organism: uncultured Methylococcales bacterium (assembly GCA_964445885.1). GTDB lineage: Bacteria > Pseudomonadota > Gammaproteobacteria > Methylococcales > Methylothermaceae > Methylohalobius. The sequence goes on along the minus strand of CAYUPV010000021.1, from coordinate 9,044 downwards.
GCATCCTGACATGGGTATGATCTCGCCGGCCCGCTTCATCCCCCTGGCCGAAGAAACCGGTCTGATCCTGGAGATAGGCGCGTGGGTGATTCAGGCAGGATGTCGGCAGGCCAAAAAATGGCTGGAGCAGGGGTTTGTATTCGGACGCCTCAGCCTGAATATTTCCGGCTGCCAGATTCGCCATGGAAGGCTTCTGGAAGATGTTGAACGCACGCTGTCCGAAACCGGATTGCCAGCTCAATATCTGGAGCTGGAAGTGACCGAATGCTTCATCATGGAAAAAGCCGATCAGTCCATCGAAATTCTTTCGTCTCTGCGTGACCGGGGAATTCGCCTTTCCATCGACGACTTCGGCACCGGCTACTCCTCCCTCGCCTACCTCAAACGCCTGCCCATCCATCGACTCAAGATCGACCAATCCTTCGTCCGCGACATTCCCGACGATTCGGACGATATGGCGATCTGCCGGGCCGTGATCGCTCTGGGACAGAGTCTGGGACTGGAAATCATTGCGGAAGGAGTGGAAACCGAAGCGCAGCTAAAGTTCCTGTTGGAACATGGCTGTCCACTGGGTCAGGGCTTTTATTTCAGCCGCCCGATTCCCGCCAGGGATTTTGAGCGGTGGCTGATCAACGCACAGGTTGAAAAACCGGAAACACCGTCACTCAAGGAGAGGTCATAATCCCGTCATAGAGAGTATAATTCCACTGCATGAGCTTCCATGAACTCAATGCCCGCTTCCGCCGGGTGTACAAGGAACATGCAGCCTGGCGACTGCTCCGTGCCGACAATGCCCCCCTGATCCTGGCTTTCGTCGCCGATCTGTTCGAGGAAATCAACGAAATCCCCTTCGGCCGCGCCAAGGTGGCGCTGGACACCGAACTTGAGATCTGGCGTCAACAGGGCCTCATGGACAATGAAGTCAACGCCACCACCTATCTGCGCCAATGGATCCAGGCCGGTTGGTTGCGGGAACTCGACGACCAACTGAGCAAAACCGATGCCTGCGAGATCGCGTTGCGCTTCTGCCACCAACTGGAGCAACGGGAAAGCCACGCCACCGCCTCTCACCTGCGAATCGTCCAGGATGCGGTACGCGACCTGTCGGCGGCTCTCAACCCTGATCCAAAGGAACGCATCGCCCTGCTGGAGGCCCGCAGGGCCGAAATCGAACGGGAACTGGAAGAGTTGAATGCGGGTATCGTCCACGAGCTGTCTGCAGCCGAACAGCGGGAACGGATGATCGAAGTGTATCAGCTGGCGGCGGTGCTGACCGGTGATTTCCGCCGGGTCGAGGACGAGATCCGCCGCATCGACCAGGCCCTGCGGGTACAGATGATCGAATCGGGCGGCAGCCGGGGGGAGGTGATCCTGAATCTGCTGGAACAGGAACAGCTGCTCGCCGACAGCGACGCCGGCCGGGCCTTCGAGGGCTTCTTCCAGTTGCTGTGCGACCAGAACCGCAGCACCGAACTGCGTGAACAGCTGAAACGGATTCTCGGTCTGCCCGCGGCCGGACATCTGAGTGAACAACAGCGGCGTTATCTGGGCAAACTCATGCGCGAGCTCACCCGCGAGAGCGAACGGGTATTCCAGGTGCGCCGCCGTACCGAGGAGAAGCTGCGTCAGTTCGTGGCAAGCGGCGCTGCGGGGGAAATGCGCGCGGTGGACAGGCTGCTCAGCCAACTGGAAAGGCTGGCAGTCGGCTTCAGGGAGGCCGAGCTTCCCCTGCGCCAGGAAACCGCCCTCACCCTTGCCAGCGGACGGATCAAGATTCAGTCTCCAGCCAGCCTGGGACTGAAATGGCCGGAGGAAAGGCTCGACACCCGTGGGGTCGAGGAACAGGCCAAGGCCATTACACCCAGCAGTACGATTCTCGAACAACTGCAGACAATCCAGGCAATGCAGGTGGCGGAAAGGATCCATGAGGCCCTGAAACAGAGTCCCATACCGCTCAGCATCGCCGCCTTGGTCGAACGCCTGCCGGTCAAGGCCGGTCTGGAGGAACTGGTGGCCTTCTTGAGGGTCGCAAGGGCTGTGGGAGCCACAGAACTGCCTGGGCGTGAAATCATCCTTATCAAGGACCGCAACGGCCAGCGTCTGAAGGTGGAAATCCCCCATTACCTGCTGAGCGCCGGGCAGTTTCCGGAGACCCTGGAGGAACTGGTACTGTGAAGCAGGAACAAGCCGATTTCTTCGAGCTGCTGCGGGGAGGAGACGCCACCTCTTCGACCGTTGCGGAACCTCCACAACAGGAGAGACCCACAGAAGAGACAGCAGAACCCGAACTGGCCGCCGATCAAACTTTCGACCCGGAAGAAAAACCAGGCCGCCTTAGCCCCGAAGCCCGCCGGGCTCTGGTGTCCCTGCTGCGTCACGGAGTCATCATGGCAGCCGACAAGCGCCGGTTGTTCGATACCCTGTGCCGTCATCGGAATCCGATCCAGACCCATCTCGCGGACATGTATCTGCGTCTGGTGGTGGACGAACAGGCGGGGATGGCCCTGTTGCTGCAACAGCAGGTGGAAGATCCCGACGAGGAGGAGATCAGCACCCTGATCAGCCGCCGTCCCCTGAGCCTTTACGACACCTTGTTGCTCCTGGTGCTACGCAAGCACTATCAGGAACGGGAAGCGGCGGGGGAACAGCGGGTCATGATCGATGTCGACCGGATCGAAAACGCCCTGCGCCCCTTTCTGCCCCTCACTCACAGCAGCCGCGGCGACCGCCGGCAACTGAGTGGAGCGCTGAAGACCATGAAGGAGCGGCGTATTCTCGGCTCGGTACGCGGTGAAGAGGACCGTTTCGAGATCACCCCGGTGATCCGTTATGTGGTGAGCGCGGCGTTTCTCGAACAGCTGCTTGGGGAATACCGAAAACTGGCCAGTGACACCCCACCAAAGGAACCCGACGATGAAAGACCGTAGGTTGGGTAGAGCGAAGCGAAACCCAACGCTTGCCGACCGGTGGGTTTCGGCTGACGCCTCAACCCTCCCTGCCAATGACCTGATAAGGATCTTGCACGACATAAATACCCGGATGACAGTATGACCCAAAGCACAGTCCAGACCCTGTTCCAGTGCGGCGCCATCCGCCTGCATGAACTGTCGGTCTACAACTGGGGCTCGTTCCACGGCCTCCACAATGCCCGCATCGACCCTGAAGGCACCCTCATCACCGGCGACAACGGGGCCGGCAAGTCGACACTGGTGGATGCCGTGATGGCGCTGCTGCTGCCCGCCGGCAAGGCCACCTTCAACGTCGCCGCCGCCCAGGGGGATCGCAGCGACCGCAGCCTGATCTCCTATATCCGCGGCAGTTACGGCAGCGCTCACGACGGTGGCCGGACCCGGGTGCTGAACAAACGCGAAAGAGCAGTGGTCAGTGGCGTGAGGGCCCTGTATCGGGCCGCTGACGGGTCCCAGATGACCCTGGCCGCGCTGTTCTGGATCCCCCACGCCGGCAACGCCCTGTCCGACCTCAGGCGGATCTATCTGGTGGCGCGCCGCAACCTTTCCCTGAAGGAACTGCTCGATGCCTTCGGCGACGGTGATCCCCGGGCACTGAAACAAACCCTGCGCCAGGACCCGGCCATCCAGTGCAGCGACGACCGTTTTTCCGAATATCAGGAGAGTTACCGCCGCCTGCTCCACATGGACAACCCCAACGCCCCGGCCCTGCTGGCCAGGGCGCTGGGCCTGAAGAAGATCGACGACCTCACTGCCCTGATCCGCAATCTGGTGCTGGAACCCAGCACGGTGCGTGACGATGCCCGTCAGGCAGTCACCGAATTCTCCGACCTGGTAGGCATCCACGACCAGTTGCTGGATGCCCGTCAGCAACAGAGTGCCCTGTTGGAACTCCCTCGAGTGGCGCAGGACCTGCGCAAATCCGGAGAGGAGCTGCAACGGCTGGATGCGGAACTGAACGGGCTATCGGTATGGTTCGGCCAGCAATGCGCCGAACTGTGGCAACAGAGGATGGCGGTCATCCGCATCGAACTGGAACAGGCTGGACGCCAATTGAACGAGCTGGAACGCCGAATCGTCGATGCCAACGCCCGTGTCGAACGCTGTCACGCCGACTATCTGCAGGCCGGCGGAGAAAGGATCGAGCTGCTCAGGAAGGATCTGAAGGCAGCCGAGGAGAAGCTGGCCGAGGTCAACCGCCATGCAGCCGATTATCAGCAGACCGCCACCAGGCTGGAACTGGACACCCGATTGTTGCAACCGGTGTTCCAGGCCAATCTGCAACAGGCCGAAGCAGCCCGGCGCCGCATCGGGGAAGAAAAAGTCAGCGCCCAGGATCATTTCGCCGCCCAGTCGGCCAAACTGAGCAATACCCAGGAGGAACGGCGTCAACTGGAAGAGGAGATCCGCACCATCGAGGCCCGCCCCGATTCCAATATCGACGCCAAGTTCCAGCGCCTGCGCGACGAGATGGCCAAAGCCCTGGGGCTTGACCGCGCCAAACTGATGTTCATCGGCGAACTGGTGGACGTCAAGGAGCAGGAGCGCATCTGGCAGGGTGCCATCGAACGGGCACTGGGCGGACTGCGCACCACCCTGGCGGTGCCGGAGGGCGACTTCCCCCTGGTGACCCGCTGGCTCAACCAGCGCCATACCGGCCTTCACGTCCGGGTTCAGGTGGTACGCGCCCATTCCGGCAGGGCGGAATTCCTTGGCGACGGTTTCCTGCGCAAACTGGTCTGGCGCGAGCACCCCTACCGGGAGTGGGTCAAACTTCACCTGGCACGGTTCGATCTCCATTGTGTCGAATCCACCGAGATACTGGACCGCACCCCCTTCTCCATGACCCAACAGGGACTGGTCCATCTGGAACAAGGACGCTTCGAAAAAAAGGACCAGCAGCGCATCGAAGATCGCCGGGCCTGGCAACTGGGTTTCTCCAACAAAAACCGTCTCGCTCTGCTGAAACAGGACGTCAAGCACCTGGAACAAGCGGTGACTTCCTTGGACCAGACCGTTGCCGCGGCTCGCCAGACCCTGGATCTGATAGGCGAACGCGAAGGTTTGTGGGATCGGTTGGCAAGATTCCACTGGTCAGAGATCGATGTCCCCTACTGGCAGAGCCGGGTGGAAAGCTTTCGCACCGATCTGGCGCAACTGGAACAGGCAGGCGGCAACCTGGCCAAGGCCAAGCAACGTTGGGAGGACGCCAAGTCCGAGCTGCAGCACAGTCAGGCCGAACAGGCCAGCCGGCAAGAACTGTTGGGGGCGCTGAAAACCCGGCTCGACAATGCCGAAGCCGAGCGCCGACGGGCCCTGAGAATGGCCGAACCCGGTCTGGATGAAGCGCTGCGGACAGGATTGCGGAACAAGACCGGCCTGTTGACCGACGAACAATTGGAGGACGCCGCCAAGATCGAGGCCCACCACCGCCAGCGCCTCGAAGCCCAGCGGGTCACGGCACGCAACCGCCTGGAGCGCGCCAGCCGCACCGCAGTGGGCATCATGACCGGATTCCGCACCAAGTGGGAAATGATCGCCGTCGACTGGGGGGTCGATCTTGCCAGTCTGCCCGAATACCTGGGTCATCTGGAACAGCTCGAACGGGAAGGACTGCCAGCCCTGGTGGAGAAATTCCGCGAGCGCCTCAATCGTCACACCACTCAGTCGCTGGCACGCATCCGCTCACGCATCGACTCCGAGCGGGAAGACATCTTCGACCGCATCGACACCATCAACCGGGTGCTCGAACGCACCGAGTTCCGTCCCGGCAGCTATCTCAGACTCGGCATCAAGCACGAACAGTACGAACACGTCCAGCACTTCAACCGGATGCTGCAGAAGGTGATGGAGCAGGTCACCAGCGATGACCACGAGGCGCGCTTCGCCGGGCTCAGCAAGGTCATCGAGATCCTCGACAAGGCCAGCAACCCCGCCTCGGCCCATACTCTGGAAAGCCTGCGCCTGCTCGACCCTCGCCATCAGTTGTCCTTCTATGGCGAGGAGATCGGCAGCGCCGACGGCGAAATCCGCGACGTGCTGATGTCGTCGAGCGGCAAGTCCGGTGGCGAGAAGGAATCGTTCGCCGGCACCATCGTTGCCGCCAGCCTGGCCTACGTTCTCACCCCCGATGGCAGCGACCGTCCCGTGTATTGCACGGTATTCCTCGACGAGGCCTTCTCCAACACCGCCGAGGCGGTCAGCCGCCGGGTACTGCGGGTGTTCAAGGAACTGCATATCCACGTCAACCTGATCACACCTTACAAGAATCTCAACCTGGCGCGTGAATCGGCACGTTCCCTGCTCATCGTCGAACGGGAAGCCGTCAGCCATGAAAGCCGCCTGTGCGAAGTGACCTGGGAGGAGATCGACCGCCAGCTCGCCCAACAGGTCAAGGAATTGGGCATGGTGGTGGAAGTCGGGGGTTGAGCCGTTTCCACGATGATGCATCCTCATTGGGGACTCCTGCCGGACACAGTGATCGAATCCCTGCATCGCCGTGAATGGGAAAACCCCATTCATCTCAGGGCACGCCTGAACGGCACGCGGCCCTTTCCCATCAGGATCTCCCTGAAACCGCCCACCGCCAAGAATGCGTTGGCGAATCTCGAGCATTTCCGCCATTTCGTCCAAAGCTGGCAAACCTGGTCCCATCCCGGCCAAGTCCAATGGCAAACCAGAACCTGGCAGAAGCTGGGTAAGCAGAACATACCCACCACCCTGCAAATCGACTCCATGGCGAAACTCATCTCGATTCTTGGACCCAAGGCGCGAGCTCGCAGCCAACGCTGGCAGGAACTGATGCAGCCACTGCTGCAACTGGATATGCGCCTTTCTTCCAGCCTGATCCGTCACCTCACTGCGCTTGAAGAAATGTGTCATGACGACACCCGGTTGTTGGCCCGGCTGCTGCCCCAACTGCACGCTGGCATGGGTGAGGGCAAATACCTACGCGCATTACCGATCCGGGAGGTGGACACCAAATTCGTCGAAACCCATCACCACCTGATTGCCGACTGCCTGGATGTGTTGCATGATGGGGCAGTGATAGCCCAAGGCGGAATACTGCGCTGGCTCGGCTGTCTTGACAACCCGGGTGGATGGCTGCTGGTTCGGCCCTTGTGCCAACGGACACGAGGGCGGCTGGCTGAACTCCCATTGTTGCAATTGGATACCGAGACGCTGATCCGTCATGAATTGCCAGCCAAACATATCCTGGTGGTGGAAAACAAACAGAGCGGTTACGCCCTGCCGCCCCTGGAGGACACCATCGCGGTCTTCGGTGGAGGTCGTAACACGTCCTGGATGAAAGCCGAATGGCTGCATCGCAAACACATAGGTTATTGGGGCGATATCGACACCTGGGGACTGGCGATCCTCAGCGACGCCCGCGCCCATCAACCAGAACTCCAGGCCCTGATGATGGACGAGATGACCCTGAAGCGCCACCTGTCACGCATGGTGGAGGAGAAAAATCCCCACGAAACCCTGCCTGTCCATCTGACCGAGACGGAACAGCAACTCTTCTTCCGTCTGCGCAACAAGGGCCATTACCAACAAAACCGGTTGGAACAGGAACGGCTGGCACCGGATTACGTCCTGGATTGTCTATGGCACTGGCATGGGTCGAATTGACATGCGGACAACCCATTGGCGATCAAGCCGGGTCCACCTCAACCCTCCACTGACGGAGGTTCAATCCGGAATCCACAGTGACTGGCTGTCCTTGTCACCTTTGGTTGCAAATCCGCTTCACTGGAAAAGTAGTACCATAAGCAGGCGAAAATGACCTCTTCGCCTACAACACTTCCAAGGTCAACACACATGGCATGGATAATGTCCGTCCTGTGGAAAAACCGGCAATTTACCTGAATGCGACTTCATCCCTGAATCATTCAACGAAGGAAAGATCATGCCCCTGGAAACCGATGACTTCATCATTACCGTGATGGCAAAGGACCGGCCCGGTATCATTGCCGCCATTACCAGCACGGTATTCGAGCTTGGTGGCAATGTGACGGAACTGAGCCAGACGGTGATGCGAGGCTATTTCACTCTGATCCTGTGCGCCGCCCTGCCACCCGGTTTGGAATCGACCACAATCCGCCAACACCTCGAGAACGCCGAACCTGAACTGGAACTGGCGACCTGCGTTTGCCGTTATCAACCACACCCCCTGTTCGTGCCGGACAAGGACTCCGGAGTCTGGTTCCTGACTCTCCAGGGCCAAGACCGACCCGGCGTCATCGCCAAGGTGGCCACCCATTTGGCCAGCCGTAGCATCAATATCGAAGACCTCTATACCCGCAGCGAAGGCGAGGAAATCACCATGATTCTGCAGATCCGCCCCGGAAGCGCCCACAGTGCCGAGCAGTTGCGCCAGGAACTGGAGACCCTCGGCAACCAGCTCCAGATCGCCATCCACCTGCTCCACCAGGATATCCTGCGCGCCACCAGCGAGGTAGGCGCTATCCGTCGCCTGGTGCGCCAGGCTAAAGAAGGGGATTGACCATGCTACGTATCGAGGACATTCTCATGACCTTGCGCATGTTCCAGGACGAGAACTGTGACGTGCGCACGGTGACGATGGGTATCCAGCTCTATGATTGCGCCGACCCCGACCTCGAAGCCTGCTGCAACAAAGTGCAATGTAAGATTCACAGTCTTGCCGGGCGCCTGGTGCGGGAAGGACGCAACATCTCGGCACAATATGGCATCCCGATCGTGAATTTCCGCATTGCGGTCACTCCAGTCGCCTGGTGGGCCGCCGGCCATGGTGCTGCCGGCATGGTGAAGATTGCCAAGGCGCTTGATCAGGTGGCTCAGGAGATCGGTGTGGACTTCCTGGGGGGATTTTCGGCTTTCGTGGAAAAAGGGGAAACCGACGCCGATCGTGATCTCATCGCCGCGCTCCCCGAGGCTCTCGGAGATACCGGGCGGGCATGCGCTTTTGTGGTCGTTATTTCTTCGCGTGCCGGTACTTATATTTACTGTTGCCTGTCGGTCAGCCAGTCGATTACTGCGCTGGCGGAACTGACGTGCTCCGAGGACGGCTTTTAGCTGGGTAAACTGGTG
>CAYUPV010000020.1:0-21541 GCA_964445885.1 uncultured Methylococcales bacterium | reverse complement strand
TCCGATCGCTTTTCAGTGGGCCCTTGGGGCGGCGTGGCAGTGATGAGGTCAGAAGAGCGGCGGTAAAGAGGAGACCCAATTCCTTGTATAGGGGATGCCTGCATGCAGAGATGGATTCTTTTATTCGCACAGGCGCTCGTGGCGGCGTACCTGATAGTTGGCTGGGAGATTCCGACCGCTGAAGCGGGGAAGTCACCAGGCTGTCTGCGTTGTCATGCGGGCATCGAGATCATCAACGAGCGGATGCAACCTTTTCTCCTTGCTTTTGCCGGGCAACGCTACGGCAAGGGTGAGGGGTACGAATGTGCCATCTGCCACGAGGGTCATCCGGATGCGGCTGAAAAGACTGCCGCCCATGCGGATTTGATCCCCAATCCCTCCAGTATGTGGGTCCTGCATCAGGGGAAAGGTTGTGCCCAATGTCACGATGGCAAAGGTACCCTGACCACGCTGCTGGGCAAGCCCTTGGACAAACCGGTCGGCGGATCGCTCTTGTCTCTTCACGTCAGCAGCGAGGATCCCACCGGGGCGACCGGGTTCGACTATACCTATCGGGTCGCCCGCAGTCTGATGGGGCTGGAAACCGGCAAGGCCAACAAGATCCTTTCTTCCAACGGCATCATTCCCAAAGGCAGCTTCCCCTACGCCGATTTCGACATGGACGACCCGGACGGGGCTGTTCCCAGAGTCGGCTCCAAACTTTACCAGGCATGGGTGAATAAGGCGCTAGAAGCCGGTTTTATCCATCGTCTTGACAGGGTACAGGAAATCCCGGAATACCATCGTGGCGTCGGGATCTTTGGCTCGGGGGAGAAGGCAGGCTTTGCCGATATCCACCGCAAACAGTGCGGACGTTGTCATGTCTGGGGCGAGGGCAGGGGCAAGCGAGGCGATCTGAGGGCCTCGGGTTGCGCGGCCTGCCATATGATCTATGGTAACGACGGCAAGTACGAAGGGAGAGATCCGACCATCGCAGCCAACACCTCGCGGCCGCATCCACTGAAGCACCGGATCACCACGGCGATTCCGGCAGCCCAGTGCACCCACTGCCATACCCGGGGCAAGCGCATCGGCACGACTTTCGTCGGTGCTTTCGAATACGACTACGTTAAGGATCATGAGGCACCGCCTTTCGATCCCCACGGCAACCCCCAGCAGCCTCTGTTTACCAAGGAGTATCTGCGAGTGCGCGAGGATGTCCATTTTCAGCGGGGAATGCAGTGCGACGACTGCCACACGTCCATCGACAATCACGGGGACGGCAACATCTACCCGGTGACGTATTATCAGGTGGAAGTCAGTTGCTATGATTGCCACGGCACCCCGGATCACTATCCCTGGGAGCTGCCGGTGGGTTACGGCACCCCCGTGGTGTTGCCGGGCGCGCGTGGCACCCATCAGGCCAACGGACAGGAATACCTGCTGACCTCCAAAGGCAATGTGAAAGCCAACTGGTTGCGGGAGGGGGATTCGGTGTTGGTGGTGTCCCGTTACACGGGAAAGAAGCACCAGGTCCCCTTGCTAAAGACCCTCAAGCTCGAAGACCGCTTCCGCACGCTTCAGGGCAAGGTGGCCATGGTCACGGTGCATCAGCACATTGACAAACTGGAGTGCTACGCTTGCCACGCCACCTGGGCGCCGCAGTGCTTCGGATGTCACATGAAATACGATCGGCGGGTGGAAGGGACCGACTGGATCACCACGTCGAAGCGGGTCGATCCGGTCACGGGACGGCAGACCCTCACCCGGTCGAAGGGTAACCTGGCGATCGAGAATCGTTCCTTCATGCGTTCGGAAAGTCCCATTCTGGGCGTCGATTACAAAGGCAAGGTCTCACCGCTCGTCCCCGGTTGCCAGGTCTTCTATACGTTTGTAGACGAAAAAGGGGAGCTCAAGACGCTCAACAAGTTCTACACCACCTCCACAGGTCACAATTCACCTACCCTGGCTCCGCTTCAACCCCATTCTATCTCCACGGTTGCGCGCACCTGCGAGGACTGCCATACCAATCCCAAGGCTATCGGCTATGGCACCGGGAATTCACGCAGTGCCGCCGTGATCCAGGGCGACGAGCCAATGTACCAGGATCTGTCGAAAGGAATCTACGGCGACGTCCCCGGGGCTGAAACGGGGCGCTGGCAGGTGCCGAAGATAGCGGATTTCCCTTACACCCTGGACCAGCTGGTCACCCGCAGCGGCAAGCAGATCCAGAACATGCCGCTTCCCGAAGACCGGCCACTTAACCGCGAGGAGCGCGACCGGGTGGAACGGGAGGGATTATGCCTGGGGTGTCATCGGCATTATGGAACCGAGGCCTGGCAAACTCTGGTCAAGCGTTTTGGTAAGGCCCGCACGGCGAAGGAACATCAGCAAATGATGTCGCGCGCCCTCCAGAGTTTGATGAAGAGCACACATTGAGCGTTTTCATGCGACTGGTTCATTGCAGGCTTACCAACAACCCAACTTTCGCCAATGAAATGAAAGACGCAAAGTCTTGTAAACTGATGGCTGATTGACAAATCCCCCCTAACCCCCCTTTGTGCAAAGGGGGACGGGACGGCAGACTACACTTTATTCCTCATAAGGGGGATGAGGGGATGGTAAGTAACTCCCTTTTTCAAAAGAGGCAGAATGGGAGACGATTAAGATTCCCCCCTTATAAAAAGGGGGGTTATGGGGGGGTTCGGAGTACCAGAACCTTCTTTGTAATAGACCATTGATCATCAGGTACCCAGTTGATGTCTGATTCTGCGCACCGATCCGTGAACCCCGCTCGCCTGCACTTCGATGCCGAACGAAGCTGTTTGCTGTTATCCGGTAGCTGGACCGTCCTCTGTTTGGGTGTGGACACGCCGTGCGCACTGCCGCAGAATCTGGCGGGCACAACAAAGGTGATTATCGATGGCCACAACCTAACCGCGTTGGATTTGGCAGGCACGCGGGCAGTCCTTGATCTTCAGTTGCGCCTGCAGCAAGCCGGAATCGGTCAGGTCGTAATGGAAGGATTCTCCGAGGCCCAGCGGAACCTGCTGGTGTTGGTCAAAGAAACTCCACTGGTCCAGCCTCCGTCACCGCCAAGGCCCGTACTGCTGGAAAACATCGGCAGAGTCACCTTCGCTGCGCTTGCCGATATGCTTGCCTATCTGGCCTTCATTGGTTCCCTCACCTTTCAGACGCTGCGCTGGTTACTCGATCCGCGCCGCATCCGTCTGCGTGCGATTTTGGCCGAAATGCAGATCGCTGGCGTGAACGCGCTGCTCATCGTCGGGCTGTTGTCGTTTCTGATGGGGATCGTCATTGCTTACCAAGGTGGCGGCCCTATGGACAAGTACGGAGCCAACATTTTCATCGTCGACCTGGTGGGGCTGACCATGCTGCGCGAGATCGCTCCTCTGGTGACCGCGATCATCATGGCAGGGCGCACCGGATCGGCCTATACTGCCGAGATCGGTGCCATGCGGATCACGGAAGAAGTGGATGCACTGCGCAGTCTGGCGATTCATCCGCTCGAAATCCTGGCGCTGCCCAAACTGGTCGCCATGATGGTGGTGATGCCACTTTTGATCGTATTCGCCGATTTCGCCGGCCTGGCCGGTGGCATCGTCGTCTCGGATCTGATGTTCGGTGTGAATCTGGCGAATTATCTGGAACGTCTGCCGCAAACCTTTCTGATGCCCAGTTCTTTTTGGGTCGGACTGGTCAAGGCGCCTGTGTTTGCCCTGATCATCACCTCGATCGGCTGTCATCAGGGCTTTCAGGTGCGCGGTGGCGCCACCAGCGTCGGTTATGCCACCACCCGCAGCGTGGTCCAGAGCATTTTCCTGGTGATCGTGGTCGATGCGGTGTTTTCCATCGTCTTCAACAAGTTGGATCTGTGACAGCCGAACCCATCATTCAGTTGAGCGGCATTCACAGCTGCTTTGGCCACAACGTGGTGCACGAGGATTTGTCGCTTGAGGTGTATCGAGGTGAGATCCTGGGGATTATCGGGGTTTCCGGGGGCGGCAAAACGGTGTTGCTGCATACCATGGCGCTGTTGCGCCGGCCGGACCAGGGGGAGGTTCGCATATTCGGCCATGACACGCTCAGGATTGCGCCGGAGGCAGAACGCCGATTACGTCTGCGGTTGGGCTTCATGTTTCAGAATGGCGCACTGTTCAGCAGCCTCACGGTATTCGAAAACGTCCGTTTTCCTCTGGACGAACATACCCGGTTACCGAAGGAACTCAAGCGTGAGGTGGTGATGCTCAAGATTCATCTTGCCGGCCTCGAGGCCGAGGCAGCCGCCAAATATCCGCGCACACTTTCCGGTGGAATGGTCAAGCGGGCAGCCCTGGCCCGCACCCTGGCGCTGGACCCGACTGTGCTGTTTCTGGATGAACCGACGGCGGGGCTGGATCCGGTCACTGCCGGTGCCTTCGATGATTTGGTGGTCGAGCTCAAGTCGATGCTCGATCTGACCGTGGTGATGGTCACCCACGACCTCGATACGCTATGGAGTGCCACCGACCGGGTGGCCTTTCTCGCCGACCGTCGTATCGTCGCGGTGGCGCCTATCGAGGAGTTGGCAAAACACCCACATCCCGCCGTTGCGGCCTATTTCTCCGGTCGCCGGGTGGAGCAGGCCAGGGAGCGTGCATGGAAACCAAAGTAAACTACATCCTGACAGGGTTGTTCGTTCTCTTCCTGACGGCGGCGACCATTGGTTTCGGTCTCTGGTTGGCATCGGACATCCGGATCACCAGTTACCATCCCTATATCAGTTATTTCAATGAATCGGTGGCCGGACTGAACCTTAACGGACCCGTGAAGTACCGTGGTGTCACCGTGGGCAGGGTGCGTGACCTGCAGCTAGATCCAGAAAATCCGACCCGGGTGCGCGTGCTGATGGATATCGCCAAAGGGACCCCGATACGCACCGACACCTATGCCATCCTCAATGTACAGGGACTGACCGGCATTGCCTTCGTGGAACTCGAAGGCGGTGAAAATGGAGAGCCACTACCGAGCCCATTGCCCGATGGCGGCATCCCCGAAATTCCTTCAAAACTCTCTCTGTACAATCGTCTCGACCAGGCTCTGAGCAATGCGGCGGTGACCATCGATGAACTGGGTAAGCGCCTGGTCGAGATCCTGAACCAGGAGAACATCGAGTCATTCCATCATGCTCTTCACAACCTCGAAGTATTCACAGCCGTTCTGAACCACGACAAGGAACGTCTCGACAAGATTTTGGCCAACGCCGAGGGGTTGTCCTCCGATCTGGCAGAGGCCGGTCACTCACTGCCAGTGCTGGCTGCCAAAGCCGACCGGTTGATGACGGATTACGATCAATTGAGTAAGGAGCTTTCAGCCGCGGCGGCCACGGTCACCCGGTTGGGAACAAGCCTGGAGAAGATGACAGGCGGCACGGGTCAGGATGTGCGTGGGACGGTCCATCGGTTGGAGGCCGAGATTCGTCGCCTGTCGCGGGAAGTTGCCGACGCTGCCCGCGGGATCAGTACGCTGACCCGGAAGCTCAATGATCATCCCAACGCTTTGATTTACGGTAATCCCCAACCGCCACCAGGCCCTGGAGAGTGACGATGCTCTTTTCGATACCACGCTCGCGTTGCTGGAGCGCCCTGATCCTCCTGATGATTGCCTTGCTGGTCAGCGCCTGTTCCTGGCTGCCGGGCCGTCCAAAGGCGGTGACCCTGCTAACCCTGGAAGTACCCGCTTTCACCGCAACCGAGATCAAACGGAAAAACTCGGTATTGTTGTTGGATAGCGTGGAGGAGGTCCCGGCACTCCGTAGTACCCGTGTCCTCTACCGTAGGCAAGGCCCTCTGGTCTTCCGCTACGCCCGCCATCGCTGGCTGGTCATGCCAGCCGAGCTGATCGACCAGACCCTCATGGAATCTCTGGCGCTACAACTTCCCTATGCCAGCGTGGTGCGGCCGGAACAGGGACTGGCGGCCGACCGCGAGTTGTCACTCACATTGCTCCGCCTGGAGCAGCAATTTGTGACCGATGGTCGGAGCCAAGAACACCTCGAGGTGTTTGCCCGGCTGTTGGACCTGGAACACGGGCGGGTCATGGGTTCACGCCTTTTCCACTACCGCGAAGCGGCTCCCGAGCCGACGGCCGAAGGTGGCGCCGTGGCTGCGGGGGCTGCCCTGGGACATCTTTTCAGCGATTTGCTGGTTTGGTTGAGTGAAATCGATCGTTGAGCAAATCCGGGCGCTTTACAGGGACGATTCAAGGGTGTATGGAACGGTTGGTTTATCGCCATTATTGGTCATTTGCTTATCGAATTTCCTTGGTTTCTGTTGCGGATTTCCCTGCACAATGACCAATATAGGGAAGTCTCGCTAGGAACGCAGCGGTAGAATCGTGGATCAGATAATCTGGATGTTTCATTCCCGAGGTTTGGCACTCTTACCGTGTGCTCTGAGCAGACGACAACCACCTGTTGAGATGATTGATGAAGCAGCAAAATCGCGAACAGCTTGGGCTCAAGGAGTTGATCGCCATGGGGGTCGGCGGGATGGTGGGGGGAGGGATCTTCTCCGTCCTGGGACTTTCGGCCAGTCTGGCAGGACACGCGGCACCCCTCGCCTTCGTCCTGGGAGGTGTGGTTGCCCTGTTGACAGGCTGGTCTTATGCGCGGATGGGGTTGGCTTACCGTTCCGACGGAGGCAGTTTTACCTATTTGGAGAAGGCATTTCCGCATCCCAATATTGCCGCCTTGGGAGGTTGGCTGTTGTTGGCCGGTTACATCGGCACCCTGGCACTCTATGCCTACACTTTCGGAGTCTATGGTGCGGTGATGCTGGGGGATATGGATCACGGTTCGCCGATGCAGCATGTCCTGGAATCGGGGGTGTTGCTGACATTCCTGGGGATCAATCTTTATGGTGTGCGGGCCGCGGGGCGCTCCGAGGATGTCATCGTGCTGATCAAGGTGGTGATTCTTCTGATGTTCGCTGTCAGCGGCCTGTTCTTCATCAAACCAGACCATCTGCTTCCCGTCTTCAACCAGGGTGAGTCCGGGGTGATGACGGGTGCGGCACTGATTTTTGTTGCCTATGAAGGATTTGAGCTGATTCCGAATGCGGTCCATGAAATGAAAGATCCTGATAGAAATCTTCCACGGGCCATCATGCTTTCCATTTTGATGACCATAGCGATTTATTTCCTGGTGTCCCTGGTCGCCGTGGGCAACCTGTTACCTGCCGAAATCAATGCAAACAAGGAATACGCCCTGGCAGTGGCCGCCAAACCTTTTTTGGGCCATTCCGGTTTTGTGCTGATTGGTCTGGGGGCGTTGTTATCCACGGCCTCGGCCATTAATGCCACCCTCTTCGGTACTGCCCGGCTGGGTAAAGTGATGGCGAAAGATTCAGCATTACCTCGTGCATTTTCCCTGAGCGAAAAGACAAGGGATATCCCATGGGTCAGTTTATGTGCTATCACCGCGGTGACTTTGGTGTTGGTGAATTTTGGCGATCTGACCATCATTTCATCCTTTGCCAGCGCCACTTTTCTGCTGGTGTTCGCCAGCATCAATTTCTCCGCGTTTCGCTTGCATGGGAATATCGGAATCCCCCCGATCATCCCTTTGTCGGGTCTGTTTTTCTGTCTGATGTCCTGGCTGGTGCTCTGCAACTTTCTGTGGCAGCACGGTCACCAAAGCTTGCTCTGGATCGCGTTATTTTACGGCAGCGTTGCAGGATTGGAGTTCCTGTTCAGTCAGCGGCGATTATGAAGGGCGGATTCATTGGCATCCCAAACAGATCAGGAACGGGTGGGTATCGAAAAACGGTTCTTTGACGTTTCAAGTGGATTTCAGTATTGAGCCAGCTGGGCTTGTGATCATGTGGATCATGGTGATGAAAGTCTCCGTATTTCGATCTCCACGAACTCTTGCCCTGGTTGCCTGAATACGGACCAGGGTGGCGATGACGTGCCCGGAAAAGACGACGGATGGCTCGCCCGGTAGCCACCTGGCCACGATTGCGTCGTTACCTCTCCCGGCTGTTCGGCAATTTGTGGTTGTATCAGTCCGCCTCTCATCATCGCTTCATTCTGGTATAGTTCTGGGATTATGGTTCCTGGGTAAGCTGTGAGTAGTGTCTCATCGGCTCTTCTCGCTCTGGTCGGTGGCACGAAAATCCACGATTCTGCCGCAATTCATCCTCTGTTCATCAAGTTCTGCATCTGCCAGTTGAAGCCGTAATGAACGCCCGTATAATTAATTCATTTTTAAGGAAATTATTGTGCCAGCTGATTTGCCCACAACTCCTTTTCCCAAGACTGATCAGCACTCTCGGTCTCCTAAGTCTCCATCGCCCTTGGGTTGGTGGGTACTGTTTGCCTTGCTTTTGATCTGGTATCTGGCCGGATACTTCTATCATCCTTCCCGGCTTGAAAGCACGTTTATCCCTTACAGCACCTTCATCGAACAAATCAAGGCTGACAATGTGGCGAAGGTGGATATCCGTGGGGTTGAGATCATCGGTCGTTTCCGTCATCCAACCACCTTACCCACAGCTGTCAGTGTCGACACCAATGTTCCTGTCCAAACCAGGGGCAATGCTCAGAAACGTTTACCAAAACCGGAAACATGGGCGCTAGTAAAATCTTCGAAAAAACAGGGCAGCCACCCGAATATTCCATTTTTTACACGGTGTTTCCTGAAATTGTGGGCGATCCCCAGGTGATTCCCCTGTTGGAGTCTCATCACGTGGAGGTCGTGGCCTTTAAAAATACCCAACCGTGGTTCTCTGTTCTGTTCTGGAACCTGTTGCCGTTTGGATTGATGCTGCTGTTCTTCGTGTGGATGGGGAGGTGCGCCGTCAAGCAGCAGGGGAGTATTTTCGGTATGGGAAAATCGGCCCACAAGCGATTTGTCGCCGATGATGCGAGCCAGAGAATCACTTTCGATGACGTGGCTGATACCCAGTTGGCCAAACAGCAGTTGATGGAAACCGTCTCCTACCTGAAGCAGCCGGAGAAATACCAACAGATCGGCGCCAGAATTCCTCGTGGTGTGCTGCTCGAAGGCCCTCCTGGAACGGGCAAGACACTGCTGTCCAAGGCAGTGGCAGGTGAGGCGGGCGTACCGTTCTTCAGTGTCAGTGGATCGGAATTCGTACAGATGTTCGTCGGGGTGGGGGCCAGCCGGGTACGCGATCTGTTCGACGAAGCCAAGCAGGCCGCCCCCTCCATCATTTTTATCGATGAGCTGGACGCCATCGGCCGCCGCCGTGGGGGCAATGTGGCCATGACCAACGACGAACGCGAGCAGACCCTCAATCAGTTGCTGGTGGAAATGGACGGCTTCGATGAACGCCAGAACGTCGTTGTCGTCGCTGCCACCAACCGTCCGGATGTTCTGGATCCGGCCTTGCTGCGTCCGGGCCGGTTCGATCGTCAGATCGTCGTTGGCCTGCCGGATGCCAAGGGGCGGGAACAGATTCTCAAGGTCCACAGCCGCCGGCTCAAACTGGCCCCCGATGTCGACTTCAGCGAACTGGCGGGAATGACCATCGGGATGAGCAGTGCCCAATTGGCCAATCTCTGTAACGAGGGTGCCTTGCACGCCCTCCGCAAGGAAAAGAACCAAGTGACCCAGGTGGATTTCGAAGCTGCTCTGGACAAGGTCGTCCTTGGGGATGTGCGCCTGCTGGTATTGGATGAAAAAAACCGTCGGGTGATCGCCTATCACGAGAGCGGACACGCACTTGTCGCCTGGTTGCTGCCCGAGGCCGATCCGGTCCACAAGGTCACGATTATTCCCCACGGTCGGGCCCTTGGTGTCACCGAGCAGCGGCCAGGTGCGGAACAATACAATTTCCCCAAAAGCTACCTGCTGGCCCGATTGGCGGTCATGCTCGGAGGGCGCACCGCCGAGGAAGTGGTGTTTGGTGAGATGACCACGGGGGCAGAAAATGATCTGGTCCAGGCGACACATCTTGCGCGCCATATGATCGCTGCCTGGGGGATGAGCGAACTGGGGTTGGCAGCCTACGAAAGCAGTGGCCAGGAGGGCTATCTCGGTTTTGATCCCTATCAGACCCGCCAATACAGCGAGGCCACTGCGGCGCGGATCGATGAACTGGTGAATACTCTGCTTCATGAACGCCATCAGGCTGTTCAGACCCTGCTCGAATCCCATCGGAACCAGCTCGAACGGATGGCGCAGGCGTTGCTTGCCCATGAAACCGTCGATCATGCCCTGCTACTCAAATTACTGGGTCCTCCAGCCGGAAAGGCTGAAAGAGCTAAGCATGCTTGAACATTATTTGGGGATCGCTCGTCCCTGGCTGGAGCAGTATGGCTATTTTGCCCTGTTCACCGGGGTGTTCGTGGAAGGCTTTGGATTGCCGGCACCCGGCCAAAGCCTGGTGCTGGCTTCGGCCTGGTTGGCCGATCGGGGCGACATGGCGTTGTCTCGCGTTTTAATCACGGCATGGCTGGCAGCCGTGTTGGGTGACAATCTGGGTTATCTCATAGGTCGATGGGGAGGGCGGCGTGTGTTGTCAAAGGTCGGCGTCAATGCAAGGCATCTGCAGCGAGTGGACTTTTTTTTCTCTCACTATGGGGGTGGTATCGTGATGGTGGCACGTTTTTTTGAAATCCTGCGTCAGCTAAATGGGGTGATTGCTGGCAGCCTGGGGATGCCATGGTGGCGTTTCCTGATCTTCAATCTGATCGGTGCCGGCCTGTGGGTTGGTTTTTGGGGAATCGGGATATTCCTGCTGGGGGATCAGTTCGAAAAAGCCATAGCTCTATTGCAGGCGGTGACACCCCATTTTATCATCCTGGGCCTGCTTGCCCTGACTGGCGTTGTGGTCTACCTGCTTCAGCGACGAAAAGTTTTGCCCCGTCTCAAACTGCCCGGGGAGGATGAATCATGAAGACACTCAATCATCTTCCCCGGTCCAATGGGGAGGACTCCAAACTCGTTGAGATCCAATCTATTCATGAACGGCTGCTGGCCATTAAACACGTTCTCAAGGTCGATATGGCTCTCTTTGGCGGGATCATGGTCCTGGCCCTGATTGGAGCGGGCATCACCGACTACAGCGCCCAGGAAGCCCATCAGTACTGGCGTTATCTGATGATCGGAATGGCGTTGGGAACCACTATGTGGGGACTGTGGCGTTCGAAACGACTGGGACTGGCTGAGGCTGAGCATTTGTTGGTCAGGCAGGTCGTGTTATGGGGAGCTGCCCTGGTTGTCATGGGTGTGGTTTACCTGTTGCTGTCCATCGGCCGGCTCAACTACGAAACCACCGGCCTGATGATCCTAATGATACTGGCATATGCCACCTTCGTCGATGGGATGCTGGTATCGTGGAAGCTCTATGTTGTCGGCTTGGTATTACTGCTCACCCTGCTGCTGAATGCATACATGGAGAATTATCTGCTGATCGTCGTGTTGATCTCCGCAGGAATGCTCACCCTGGTTATGGTGGTAGTGGCCTGGCAAATCCACCACCATTCTCTGTCACGGGAGAACAAGTCAGAAGGAGGATAATTTTTCATGGTTTTTTGTTTCAATTCCTTGACTCGTTGCTTAATTGGAGTACTTAATGCGAACAAATTTTGAGATCCGGTCATTGCACGGTCGTGAAATTCTCGACTCTCGTGGCAATCCCACCATTGAGGTCGGGTGTGAGCTGGAATCGGGCGTCCTTGCCCGTGCCGCCGTCCCTTCCGGGGCGTCGACCGGCAGTCACGAGGCTGTGGGGCTGCGGGATGAGGATGCCGGGCGCTATCGGGGCAAGGGGGTACGCACTGCTGTTTAAAATATCAACGTCAAGCTTGCCCATGCCATGCTGAGCTGTGATGTGCGCGCCCAAGCCCATATCGACCAGCTTATGAGCGATCTGGATGCCACACCCAATAAGGCAAGGATGGGTGCCAACGCCATTCTGGGGGTCTCACTGGCAGGGTGCCGACTTTCAGGAATTCATGATTGCCCCTTATGGGGCTGAAAGTTTTCGCCAGGCCTTGGAATGGGGGAGCGAAATCTATCATGCCTTGCAGGCCGTTCTCGAGCAACAGGGTCTTGCCGTCAGCGTTGGAGATGAGGGCGGTTTTGTCCCGCGCGTGCCTTCTAACGAAACTCCGTTCGAACTGATCGTTGCCGCCATCGAGGTGGCCGGGCTCAAAGCAGGGCGTGATGTGGGGATTGCCTGCGATCCGGCCTCCAGCGAGTTCTATGACAATGGCCAATACCACTTGCGAACGGAAAACCGCAAACTCGATCCCGTCGCCATGATCGACTATTATCGCCGGTTGGTGGATGCCTATCCCATCGTCCTGCTGGAGGATGGAATGGCCCAGGATGACTGGCACGGCTGGCAGGCCCACAATCAGACGCTGGGTAGCCGGATCGAGCTGGTCGGGTATGACGTGTTCTGTACCAACCCAGACCTCATTGCGCGGTGGATTCGTGATGACATCGCCAATTCCGTATTGATCAAACTCAATCAGATTGGCTCGCTCACCGAGACGATCGCGGCGACCCGCCTGGCCCGGCATCATGGCTGGGGGGCGTTCGTTTCCCATCGGTCTGGCGAGACGGTGGATAGCTTTATCGCCGATATGACCGTGGCGCTGGATACTGGCCATCTGAAAACCGGTGCACCTGCCCGGGGCGAACGCGTGGAAAAGTACAACCAGTTGCTGCGGATCGAGGAAATGCTTGGGGATGCCGCCTGCTATGCCGGCTCCGCTGCTTACGTACGACCACCGGAGGCGCCGGAGGGGTGTTGATCATGTCACGGCTGATCCTGGTGCGGCATGGGCAATCCATCTGTAATCTGCAGCACCGGTATTTCGGTTGAATCAATGCAGGGCGAGCCCAGCACTGAATCAAGTCACTCATCAGTGGAGTTGAAGAGATGTATCCGAACCTGACGACTGAAGGCGTACGGGACGGCAAGAATGCGGGGCGGCTGTCCTTCGGGATGAAGATAGAAAACATAGTGATGTTCGCACCGGCTCACCCGGACTTGTGGAAAGCGTTAGGAAAAGGTGCGTGAATACGCCATCCGGGCGGCGATCGCCCGAAAACACTTTTCCAGTCGTCCCGCATAGCGCATGGATTGTTTTTTGCCCCATTGCGCCAGGGTGTAACGGGCAATCTCCTTGAGGTCTTCCTCTGCCGAAGAGATTAATTCATAAGGCAGTATCCATTAGCGCGTTTCCTGATGGGTTTCCTCGAATATCTGCTCTACCGATGTATTGATGGTTGGGCCTTGCGTGGCCTGAATACGCGATTCCAGGAATGCCTCTAATTGGCGAAGCGCCTTGTTTTCATCTGTCGTCAATAGGTCCGGCAACACACGCTCCAGAACATAATCCTTGATGCTCTGGCCTCGCAAAGCTGCCATAGCCTTGATTCGTTGATGTTGTTCCCTCGTTACTTCAATAGATATACGCATAATGCGATGACCTTCTGATAGATATGACTACTTCGCATCCTAGCATAAAAAAACAACATTAGCACAAATGTACATTCGTTCATGCCGCTGGTACCGCTAGCCTCCAGCGGGCGGCGGGGATTGTTGATCCAGACGTCCATGCCTTGTACCAAATGGTGGACCAGGTTTATTTCCCATCCTGGGTGGTGGGGCTGATGACGTGCTCAGGCTTCAGGATGTTGTCGTTGCTGCGACCGGCAGCAAAGTCACTGATGTTTTCAATGGTGGTCCTGGTGATCGTCATCAGGGCTTCCCGGGTGAAGAAGGCCTGATGACCGGTCACGATGACATTGGGAAAGGTGAGCAGCCTCGCGAAGACATCATCCGCAATGACCTGGTCGGAGAGATCGCGATAGTACATATGACTTTCCTCTTCATAGACATCCAGTCCCACGGCGCCGATTTGCCTTTCCTTGAGGGCCTCGATCAGGGCCTCGGTATCCACCAGGCCGCCCCGGCTGGTATTGATCAGCATCGCACCCCGTTTCATGTTGGCCATGGCCTGCCCGTGGATCATATGATGGGTTTGGGGTGTCAGGGGGGCGTGCAAACTGACGATGTCCGATTGGGCCAGAAGGTTGTTCAGTTCCACGTAATGCATGCCCAGGTCGATGCACGCTTGATTCGGAAACGTGTCGTATCCCAGCAGCGCGCAGCCAAAACCTTTCATGATCCCGGCCAGCACGGTACCGATCTTGCCGGTGCCGACAATGCCGACGGTCTTGCCGTGGAGGTCGAAGCCAAGCAATCCATCCAGCAGAAAATTCCCCTCGCGAACCCGATTGTAGGCGCGGTGGATCTCGCGGTTCAAGGCCAGAATCAGGCCCACCGCATACTCGGCCACGGCATGAGGGGAATACCGGCTGACCCGCATCACGGTGAGTCCCAATAATTGGGCCGCCTCCAGGTCGACGTTGTTGAAACCGGTGCAACGTAAAGTCACCAGCCGGGTGCCCCCTTCGGCGAGTCTTTTCAGCACTGCGGCATTCAATGTGTCGTCGACGAAACAGCAAACGGCTGGAATTCCCCGGGCTAGGGCCGCCGTGTCCATATCCAATGCGACCGGGGTGAATTTAAGCGCGTGTTTGCCCCGGTTGGCGGCCTCCAGGTATTCCTGATCGTAAGGGTGGGTGCTGTAGACCAAGACCTGCATGCAAACCTCCTGTGGTAAAGACGGTAAGGGGGAGAAATCCTCCGCTGCTTATAGCGTCAGGCGCTCGACGGCATCCAACAAGCGCCGCGAGTACCCGAACTCATTATCGTACCAGATGACCATATTGCCCTGCACCACGCGGGTTGAAAGGGAGTGGACGATCCCGGAGCGGAGGTCGTCATCTATGGGACACTGTAAACCAATTTCATGGGGGAAGGATAAAAAAAGGATCCCGGCAACGATCAGCAGGTGGTGATCAGTTGAGAACCGGCATTTATGTTCGGAAATCGCATGACAAAAATTTCTCTGCCTTTTGTTTCAGCGATTCCAGTTCCATGACGGCCAGGTGCCTGGTCTGGTCAGCCAATATCCCTTTGTGTCGTAATGCTTGTAGATGCCGGTTCACCACCTGCCGGGTGGAGCCGATCATGCGGGCGAGGGCGTCATGGGGCAGGTCGTGGATCAACCTGACAGGGTGCGGGCCCTTTTCGGAGGTCGAATCAGGAACGGTATGGCGCAAAACAACCGCGCCAGCCGGGTTGCCGTGTCTTTCGTGGCGAGATCCATTGCCAATTCCTCCATGGCGCGCATTTGTTCACCCAGGTAGGGCAAGAAATTGCGGTTGAAATCCGGGTGGCGGTTTATCCATTCGCGTACCGTTTGCATGGGGGCGGTGAGCAAATGAAGATCATCCAGGGCAACCGGCGTGACCGCGTGTGGCTGGCCATCCAGCAGCGTAATCACATCGAAACCCTTCCCAGGGCCCATAATGAAAAAGATGACCTGATCACCCGATGCCGCATCGATATGCTCAATTTTAACGCGACCCTCAATAATCAGGTGGAACCGCTCTATCAACGACGATGGATCTGCCACCATACCCCGACGCCAAGTCGTGTGGTGGAATCGTCCAAGCATATTACTCAGGATTTCATCAGATAGCACGCGGTACAAGGGCGATTGTGAAAGCTGGTTTTTATAGTGCTGATAGAGAGGTGAGTCGGTATTCATTGGGTTTTGAGTCAGTCTGCTGTCCACTTACGAATCTCCCTGGCGAGAGGCTTAAGGAAACTAGGTAAGGATTGCGCCGCCCAGTCTATCACTGCCATTCAGGTGATGACCAATTTGGGCCAGCCTTGCCGCTGGAAGTAACCGGGCCAGAGTTACGGTATCCGAAAAAACAACATGGCCAGGGTACATAAGACGATGAACGCCAAACCGCAGGGGGACAGGAGAAGTGGGAGGAGGATTCAAGCTTACTCGAGGACCTGGCTTGATGTCGTACCCTGCCAGGGAGTCCTGGACAGTAACTGTCATATACGTGACAGATATGATCCTCGTTTGGTCTTACGATAACATGATCCAATTCCCCATCCAGGGAAGGGAAGCATAGAGCAATCCTACGGTCTGTTTTCCTGAGTGGCAATGACGATAGGAGATTCAAAGATGTCTTTATATATCAAATGGTTCAATGAAATCGGTATCGAGGACATCCCCGAGGTGGGCGGTAAGAACGCCAGTCTTGGGGAAATGTATCGGAACCTGATGGTTGAAGGGGTACGAGTTCCCAATGGCTTTGCCGTGACCGCCGCAGCTTACCGATATGTGCTGGACTTTAATGATATCTGGACCAAGCTGCACAAGGCACTCGACGGGCTCGACCCCGATGATGTCAATGACCTGCAGGCGCGGGGTGCCAAGGCGAGAGCCATTGTCTACGGGTGTCAACTGCCGGAAGACCTCCAGTACGAAATCATCGTCCAGTATGCCAGGCTCAAGCAGGAATATGGCGATGAGGTTTCCCTGGCGGTGCGTTCCTCTGCGATCGCGGAAGACTCCCCCGAGGCCTCGTTTGCCGGTCAGAACGATACCTACCTGAATATTACCAGCGAGGAGGCCCTGCTGGATGCCTACAAACGCTGCCTGGCTTCCAATTTCACAGACCGCTCGATCCACTACAAGTACGACAACCATTTCGATTACTACAAAGTCTACTTGTGTGTCGTGGTCATGAAGATGGTGCGTAGCGATCGGGGGGCCAGCGGGGTGATGTTCTCGCTGGATACCGAGACTGGATTCAGGGACGTGGTCTTTATCAATGCGGCGTTGGGGCTGGGTGAGAACGTGGTGCAGGGGACCATCGACCCCGATAGCTTCTATGTCCACAAGCCCACCTTCGAAAAAGGGTACCGCGCAGTGCTCAAGCGCCGGCTCGGTAAGAAAGAGAAGAGGATGGTATTCAGCGATACCATCAACCTGGACAACATCGCCGTGGAGTACACCCGCAATATCGATACCACCCCTGCCGAGCGCGGCCGCTTCTGCATCACCGATGACGACGTCATGGTGCTGGCGGACTATGCCATCAAAGTGGAGAACCACTACTCTCAACAGGCAGGATTTCACAAACCCATGGACATGGAGTGGGCCAAGGATGGTATTGACGGGCAGCTCTACATGGTGCAGGCCCGCCCTGAGACAGTGGCGTCGCAGAAGAAAGACAACATACTCAGAATCTACCACCTCAAGGGAAGGTCCAAGGTCCTTGCCCAGGGCCGGGCCGTGGGTACCAAGATCGGTGCCGGGAAGGCGCGCATCACGATGTCAAACATTTAAGTGAGTTCCGACCCGGTGAGGTTCTGGTGGCCGACACCACCACGCCGGATTGGGGGCCCGTCATGAAAACTGCCGCCGCGATCGTGACCAACCGCGGTGGGCGTACCTGCCATGCGGCCATCGTCTCGCGTGAGCTTGGCATTCCCGCCGTCGTGGGCACGGTCAATGGGACGACCATCCTTACAACCGGTCAGGAGATTACCGTGAGTTGTGCCGAGGGGGAAATAGGGAGAATCTATGAAGGCATCCTTGATTTCCAGATAGAGGAGATCGATCTTGGTCAATTGGCAAATCCCAAGACCGAGATCATGATGAACCTGGGCAATCCCGATCAGGCATTCAGCCTGTCCTCCCTGCCGGTGGACGGGATTGGCTTGGCGCGCATGGAGTTCATCATCAATGAATACATCAAAGTCCACCCGATGGCGCTCAGACACCCGGAAAAGGTGGACGAGCAAACGCGTGAGGCCTCCGCCGCCCTTAGCAGCGCATATGAATATGCGGTCGATTTTTTTGTCAAGACGCTTTCCAAAGGTGTCGCCACCATCGCGGCATCGGTCTACCCCAAGCCCTGTGTCGTGCGCATGAGCGATTTCAAGACCAACGAATATGCTTCCCTGCTCGGTGGCAGATACTTCGAGCCGGAGGAGGACAATCCGATGATCGGTTTTCGCGGAGCTGCCCGCTATACCCATCCCGACTACGAAGAGGGCTTCGCGCTCGAGTGTGCCGCCATGAAAAGGGCCAGGGAAGTGGTCGGGATGGAAAACATCATTCTGATGATTCCCTTCTGCCGGCGTGTGCCGGAAGGGAAGAAGGTCATCGATGCCATGTCCTGTTGTGGATTGAAAAAAGGGGAAAAGGGTTTGAAGCTCTACGTCATGTGTGAAATTCCTAACAACGTGGCCATGATTGACGAATCCAGCGAGTTGTTTGACGGCTTCAGTATCGGCTCCAACGACCTGACCCAGCTCACCCTCGGAGTCGATCGGGATAGTGAGATCATGGCTTTCGACTACGATGAGAGAGATCCAGGCGTGCTGAGGATGATCAAGTGGGCCGTCGAGGGTTGCCGGCGCAACCGGCGTCACAGCGGAATATGCGGACAGGCGCCTTCTGATTTTCCGGAGGTGGCGGAATATTTGGTAAACCTGGGTATCGACTCCCTGAGCCTGAATCCGGATACCGTACTTTCGACGATCCGAAACGTCCTCAAGGTTGAAGCACAAATGAACCAGACCAAAGGGGAACCCTCATGACCGCCTTCACTCATCTCGACGAACAGAAGCTTAGAGGGTTGGGCCCCAGGACGTTGATCGTCGGTATCATGCTGGTGTTGATTGGCGCAGTAGGTGTGCTATTACCTTGGACGATGTCCCTGGTCACCAGCATCTACATTGCCGTACTGCTGCTGTGGCGGTCTTTTCTGAGCCTACCATACCTTAAAATCGCATCCTGGTAATTTCATGGGCTGGCTGAAGCCCTTTTTGTTGATCGTCACCGGTGGGCTGATGCTTTACTCCCCGCTTTCCGGTGTGGCGGCGGTTGGGTTGATGCTCTCCTTTTACCTGTTTCTCGATGCCTTCGGCAGTTTCGCCCTGTCCAGGGAACTCTATCCAGCCAAAGGCTGGGGCTGGATGATGTTCAACGGAATTGTCTCCCTGTTGCTGGCGATACTGATTTTGAGCGGATGGCCCGCCACCTCCCTGGTTTTGGTAGGCATTTATGTCGGAGTCAGTTTGATTGTCGATGGTTGGGCCTTGATTATGATTGGTTGGCATATCAGGAAAAGAGCCCAACAGGTCAGAACCGTTTCCTGAGATAACAAGGAGAATATCGCCATGCTTGAAAATTCCACTGTGCCTGCTCCCTCGCCGACTGGGTTGACATCGAGGGAAGCCGCCGAGCGGTTGAAGCACTACGACCCCAATGCTTTAGTGGAGAAGAAGGTCTCTCCCCTGCTGAAATTTCTGGGCTATTTTTGGGGCCCCATTCCCTGGATGATTGAAATCGCCGCTATCCTTTCGCCCCTGGCACAGCGCTGGGATGATTTCTGGATCATCATGGCGCTGTTGGTCTTCAATGCCGGCGTTGGGTTCTGGCAGGAGTTTTCTGCTGGTAATGCCGTGGAGGCATTGTCGGTCATCATTCGCGCAATCGAGGAAGCACGGCGTATTATTGAACGTATGAACAGTTACGCCATCTATCGTATCAGCGAGACGATCCGCATCATGTTTTTTGTGGTACTGGCGATGATGTTCTTCAACTTTTATCCCATCACCGCGATCATGATCATCCTCCTGGCCTTCTTCAACGATGTACCCATCATGACCATTGCCTACGACCATACCGGACTGGAACAGCGACCGGTGCGTTGGAATATGCATCAGGTGATCACCGTCGCCACGGCCATGGGGATCGTCGGCATCATCGGCAGCTTTGGTATGTTGTTGCTGGCTATGGACTGCCCCCTCTGTCACCGATGTGGTCAAGGTCCAGGTTTATCGCCACCTTAGTCACCAAAGCCCCCGGCACCGTCGATTCCTTGGGCAAGTCAAAAGACATATAGTCCATCCACATTAATCTTGCCGCCGAATCGTGAATTGGCAGAGAAAACATCTTCCGGTATGCTGTCAAAAGAGGGGAGTAACCAAAGGTTTTATTTCCAGTTTCGATAAGGAGAAAGTACGATGATGGGCATGGGATTTTATATGATGGGGCCGTCTTTGATCGCTCTGCTTGCGGGGATCGCTATTTTGATCTGGCCCAGGTTGCTGAACTATATCGTGGCTTTCTACCTGATTTTATTTGGTTTGATGGGCTTGCTGGGCAACCTGATGATGAGGTCCGGTTCAGGCTGGTGACGGGGCGTCGTCGTCGCCTCCCTGAAGCAGGCTTATGAGGACATCCTGCAGAACATCGGCTCAAAATATCAGATTAATTTTGTCTAGGTGCTTATAGGTCCGGCAAAATCGTTGTGAGTTTCATTGCCGACCTGCTTGTGACGCTGGAAACTTGCCACGGCCAAAAGAGTAGCCTCAGGTTCGCCATGGATGTTCCGGAAGATCACATAAACCAACTACTTCAACGCCTGCACTGGCGACAATGTGATCGTTTTCAACAGCACTGCCGCTGACGCCGACTCCCCCAATCAGAATGCCTTCTTTGTTCACAATGGGGAGTCCTCCGGGAAAAGTGATCAATCCACCGTTGGAATGCTCAATCCCGAACAATGGACCACCAGGTTGAGAAAGTGTGCCAATCTGACCGGTAGGCATACCGAAGAAACAGGCCGTCTTGGCCTTCTTGATCGCGATATCGATGCTCCCAACCCAGGCATCGTTCATGCGGGTAAAGGCTTTCAGACTGGCCCCGGAATCCACCACTGCAATACACATCTGCGTATTGATTTCCTCGGCTTTGATGATGGCTGCCTCAATGACCCTTTGCGCTTCTTCAAATGTGACATGCATGATCTTCTCCTGCCAATAGAGTTCCTGAGTTGATAAACATCACCAGAATATCAAACAGGACCGTGAGAAAGTAGATAATCTGGTGCAAGGGATCCTGGTTTCTGGTGGAAATGAGTTCACTTTCCGGAACACCTATGAATACTCTCTTCATTCTATGGGGCTTGTTGGTAGCGCCCATGATCACCGTCAATGTCAGTGGGCGCATCAATGCAAGAAACTACGTGCCGAGTGGCTGCGCTGAAGCTGTATCTCCAGGCGAACGAAGTTTTTGACTAGTCTCTCGTTTCCCAGCTCAGGATGAGTACGCTTAGACTTTCATGGTGGATAGGTGCCTCTTTCCTGTCGCTCATTGCATTGTGCTTCGATGCGCAAGGGTATCTTCCAGGGCAGGGTTTGAGGCTACCTGATGGAATAGTGTGACAGTTCCAAATCAAAGTCACCCCTACGGTGGCAATTGTCGGCAAGGTTTCTATGAATTATCCAGCCTGGCTGTTCCAGTGAAAGGCCGGGTGATATCAGGCATCCGGGGGGCACTCTGCACCGCCCTTTAAAACCAATCGCTATCGGAATACCAGGACGTTCCAGAATTGGCTTCAGGCTGTCTGCCATGCCGGCCCGGTCCGGCGGTGCCCGCATTTGGCTATTGCTTGATCCAGATCCTGCCAGGCCTGTATTTGAAAGGTGGAGAGGGGCCAGAGGGCCGGTCATTTTGCCATGGTGAGCAATAGGACGCTGCTATGGGGGTGAACACGGTAGTTATCCTTATTGTGGACCCCAAATCTGGGACAGTCGCTTAAGATAGAGCGGCAGCTTGAAGA
>CAYUPV010000019.1:0-23533 GCA_964445885.1 uncultured Methylococcales bacterium | reverse complement strand
CACTCTTTTTGCCACGCAAGATTGCCCTTACTGTATTCAGCATGATGTCAAGGAAATTTCGTGAGCAAACACAATGAACGTGGCAAGCTGCGTGAATTAAGGCGACAAGTATATCGTAACTGCAGAAAGCCTGGCGATTTCAGCCAGGGAATCCTGCTTATGTGGGTGTTTCTGGGATCAGGAACAGCCAATTAACAAACGTAAATTTTTCATATCAACCAAAAAACTTTCATATCAACCAAAAAACAATGAAGACAGCCCTCATACTACATACTGGGGGCCCAGCTCTCAAAGCGGGTATTATTAGCTGCAACAAGCCGGTTGCACAGGTCAACCGACTTCCCTTACCATTCGGTGCCTATCATTGGAAAATTTCCCTGTGACATACCACGACCTACGCGACTTCCTCCGTTTGCTCGAACAGCAAGGCCAGCTCAAACGCATCCCTATCGAAGTGGACCCCCACCTCGAGATCACCGAAATCTGCGACCGCACCCTGAAGGCCAGCGGTCCGGCCCTGTTGTTCGAGCACCCCAAAGGCTCCAACGTTCCCCTGCTCGGCAATCTTTTCGGCACCCCGGAGCGGGTGGCACTGGGGATGGGCGCCGAATCGGTGGAGGCGCTGCGCGAAGTGGGCAAGTTGCTGGCGTTTCTGAAAGAACCGGATCCGCCGAAGGGGATGAAGGATGCCTGGGAGAAGCTGCCGGTGTTCAAGCAGGTACTGCATATGGCCCCCAAGATCCTGAAGCAGGCGCCGTGTCAGACCGAGATCTTCGAGGGCGGCGAGGTGGATCTGGGGCGCTATCCGATCCAGACCTGCTGGCCGGACGACGCCGGTCCCCTGATCACCTGGCCTTTGGTGATCACCCGGGGACCGCTCAAGGAGCGGCAGAATCTGGGGATCTACCGGATGCAGGTGCTCGAACGCAACAAGGTCGTCATGCGCTGGCTGGCTCACCGTGGGGGGGCGCTGGACTTCAGGGACTGGCAGCAGACCCATCCGGGTGAACCCTTCCCAGTGGCGGTGGCGCTGGGCGCCGATCCGGCGACGATTCTGGGAGCGGTGACGCCGGTACCGGACACGTTGTCGGAGTATGCATTCTCGGGGCTCCTGCGCGGCGGCAAGACCGAAGTGGTGAAGGCGCGTCTTTCCGACCTCCAGGTGCCCGCCAGTGCAGAGATCGTACTGGAGGGATTTCTTTATCCGGGCGAGACCGCGCCGGAGGGGCCTTTTGGCGACCATACCGGGTATTATAACGAGGTCGAGACCTTTCCGGTGTTCACCATCGAGTGTATCACCCAGCGTGCCAACCCGATCTATCACAGCACCTACACGGGACGCCCGCCGGACGAGCCGGCGGTGCTGGGGGTGGCCCTGAACGAGGTGTTCGTGCCGATACTGCAGAAGCAGTTTCCGGAGATCGTCGATTTCTATCTGCCGCCTGAAGGGTGTTCCTACCGGCTGGCGGTGATCAGTATGAAGAAACAGTATCCCGGTCATGCCAAACGGGTGATGCTCGGATTGTGGTCGTTCCTGCGCCAGTTCATGTATACCAAGTTCGTCATCGTCACGGATGACGATGTCGATATCCGCGATTGGAAGGATGTGATCTGGGCGATGACCACACGCATGGATCCGGCCCGGGATGTCACCATCATCGAACATACGCCGATCGACTATCTGGATTTTGCTTCACCGGTTGCGGGTCTGGGCTCTAAAATCGGTTTCGATGCCACCAATAAATGGCCTGGGGAGACCGCTCGTGAATGGGGCAGGACTATTGTCATGGATCCTGAGGTAAAACGCAAGGTGGATGAGATGTGGGAGGAGTTGGGGATTGGCTGACAGAGTAGTCACGATACGCGAAGCACGTCTGGCATAATTCCGCCGGATGCGGCGCCTTGCGCCTTATCCGGCCTACCAATGTAATTTGCCTAATCTGCGTTGGGCCTTCTGGATGCCCTATCACCCTTCCGGGTGGGCCTCGATCTCTTCGATCACGGCTTTAGAGGCCAGCATCAATCCCCGCCGGTAACATTCGCAGGCGCCTTCGGTATCTCCTTTCTGCACCAGCAGATCTCCCAGCACCCGGTAGGCTTCCACGGTCGGTTGCTGCTGCAGGCTGCGCCGCAGGTATTCTTCCGCCTTTTCCTGTTCCCCGGCCCTTGCCGCGATCTTGCCGAGTATCCGCAGCAGGATGGGATCGTCAGGATGGCGACCAAGCCAACTTTCTGCATGGCGGAGCTGGGCCTCGGCATCGGCTGGTTCGACGGCTCCATAGAGGACTAGCAAAGGCTCCTGCCAATGCTCGGTCAATGCCTGGCGGAGCGGTTGTTCGATCAATTCTCCGGCCCCGGCCTCGATCATGGTGGCGAAGTAGATGGCCTGTAGTTCCGTGATTTGCCGAATGTGTTCCGGGAACCCGTTCCACAACTCCTGCAACTGCTTGGGATCTTTTTCTTTGGCCTTCTCACGCAACATGGCGCTGTAGGTTTCGAGTTCCAGCAGTTTCACTTCCGCTTCCAGCAGCACTTTGTTCTTGTGCAAACGGGGCAGAAGCTTGCTCAGCGCCTCCCAATCCTCCAGGCGCGAATAGACGTTGTGCAGCAATCGCAATACCTGGGCATTAGTGGGGGCGAGTTTCTCCAGCCGCTTCAGGGATTGCAGGGCCTGGTTGAAATCCTCGTTGGCAAGATGCAGTTCGGCTTCGGTCAGTTTCACCGCCAGTTCGGAATCGGGGGAATCCTCATGGGCTTTTTTCAGGTATTCATCGCGCTCCCGCAAGGCGCCACGATGATGGGCGGCACGGGCGGCAACCAGGTAATGGACCAGTGAGGAGTGACTGAGCGCGGCATTTTCTATCAGCACCCGTTCGGCCTTTTCCCAGTTGCCCTCGGCCGATTCCTTCAACCCCTGCAACAAACTCTGGAAGGCCGCATCCGCTCTGGCAGCCTCCTTTTTGCCACGCATCTGGATGGGCAGGCGAAACAGCAGGGTTACCAGCCTGATCGCGGCATAAAAGAGAATGAAACCGATGACGAAGGCCAGAATCAGGGCAACGACGGTCAGTTCGATCTCCCATTGGCCCCATCCGATCAGCACATAACCCGCAGATCGGAGCAGTGCCAGGCGGGGCAGCAACACCGCGGCAATCGCGGCCAGAACCAGGACGACCGACCACAGGATCAATTGTTTCTTGACGGCGCTCACACCCAGCCCTCCCGATATTATTGTGGTTTGCTCTCAGACGGCGCCGGCTCAGCCTGGGGTTTACCTTGCTGTTTGACGGCAGGCGGGGCTTCGATCGTCTTCTTCGCTGGTCTTTTTCTCACAGGGGTCGCTTCGATCTGAGGCTTCTTCCCGCTATCGATCTTCTCCAGCTCCAAACGCAACTGCGGAAGATGACGCAAAAGATCAAGAGATTTGCCGATCTCGGGAAGTCGTACCGCAACAGGTTGCTTGGCCAGATCCTTCAAATCCGCAAGGTAATCCTGAACTTTCGCGTCCTTGACCTGAAAATGCTGTTGGACCCATTTCTCCGCCGCCACCAAACTATCCCGATACAATTCAGGCTGCCCCCTGACGGCGGCAAACCTTGCGGTCTCCAGTTTCAGCACCAGGGCATGAAGAATGGCTTCCACCTCCTCCGGGGTCAGAATCGCCTCCACCGACCGCTCGGTATGGCGGCGGCGGATGGTCAGGATGTCCTTCCACCGCTCCAGCAAATCCTCACTGGTCTGCCCCTCGGGGGTCTGCGTCGGACTGACCTTCCCCATATGCGGCAGGAACAGGGGTAGAGTCTGTATCCGATCTTCCAGTACCAGAATCCTGGCCGAGATGCCCACTGGATCCGGAGCCTTGATTTTCTTCAGCACCGTCAATTCTCGCGCCAGTGCCTCACGCACCTTGTACACCGAGGGATCACCGCTGTGGCGGAGCAAGTCGTCGGCCGCTTCCATCGCTTTCAGCGCCGCCGAGACATCGCCGGTCAGATTCAGCTTCTGATTGGCCACACTGAGAAGATACTCGGCATCGGCCAGCATGACGTCGGTGCGGGTACGGTTGATCTGGCGTTGGATGAACTGGATCTGATTGGCCAGCTTGGCGTGGCTGAGTTGCAGCTTCCCATCCAGGGCCGCGAGTTTGCCATCGAACACCTTGGCCTCTTCAGCCAGCATCTTGCGCCACTGCTTCTCGCGCGCCGCCTGCTTGCTCTCCAGCAGGGTCACCTGGGAGTGCAGGATGGTCATCTCTTTCTGCAGGCTGGTCACCTGATGGGTGAGGTCGAGCAGGCGCTGGCTCTCTTTCCCGACCTCGCCGCCCAAACCGGTCTGTTCGGTTCTGAGCATCTGGAACAGATAATATCCGGCCCCGCCCAGACCCAACATCAAAACGATCACGATGATCGTTATCCAAAGGCCCAGTTTGGTCAGGCCTTCCTCTTCCTCAAAATCGCCTTCCGGAAGCAAATCCGCCATGGTTCTTCCTTATCCTGTCTTTTTCAAACGAATTCCGCCCAACCGTTTCTCCAAGGCCGCCAGTATCTCCGCATCGATGGCCGAGGATGCCGTGGTCACATCGGAAAAACCCGCCCGCCCGGCTACGCCAGCCAGGCGAACACTGGCAACGACCAGGGGCAGGGAGCACAACCTTACTGCCAGATCCCCGGCTGCCTGTTGCAGATTGGCCAGTGCCTCGGCACTGGTGATCAACAGCGCGTCCACCCCTTCCTCGACGCAGTTCCTCAACCTCGCTACCGTTTCAGGGCGAGGCGGCTGGCGCCGATAGAGTTCGGCGCAGCAGACCTGGGCCCCGCGCCCGGTGAGCACCTGGGCCAGCATTGGCCGGCCACCGATACCGCGAACGAGTAAAATTCTCTGCCCGTCCACATGATCAAAGGGCGGCTGTGCCAGCAAACTTTCCGAAGTATACGGCGGCGGCGCCTGACACGCCACCGGCAAAGCGTTTTTTTCCAGGGCCTCGGCGGTGGCTTTACCGATGGCTGCCAGCTTGGCGGCAGGGGATTTCAACCCGGCCTCTACCGCGAAACGCACCGCATTGGCGCTCACGAAGACCAGCCAGTCGTATCCCTCCCACCAACCGGCAGCCAGAAAAGCTTCGACCGGAACGATCTCCAACATTGGGCAAAGGCAGACGCTCCCTCCCCTGGCCTCTATCTCGCGGCGCAAGGGTTCGGCCTGTCGACGCGGGCGGGTCAACAGTATCCGTCGCCCTGTCAAGATCTCAGCGCCCATACAGCGTTCGCAGAATTCGATCGGCACCACGGCCCAGCAAGGTCTCGGCCAGGGTTTGGCCCAGTTCCCCGGCCGCTTCCATCGCCCCTTCGATCTCCTCGGCAAGCACCAGCGAACCATCCGGCATCCCCACCCTCCCCCGCAGGTAGATCCGATCATCCCTGAGCACGGCATAGCCCGCAATGGGCACCTGACAACCACCTTCCAGGCGGGCATTGAGGGCGCGCTCGGCAGAGACGCAAACGGTGGTTTCTCCGTCGTGGAGCGGATCCATCCAATGATTGACCCGGTCATCGTCACGGCGGCATTCGATCCCGATCGCCCCTTGACCGATCGCCGGCAGGCACAGATCCGGATCGATCATACTGGTGATCCGCTGTTCCCATCCCAATCGTTTGAGGCCCGCAGCCGCCAGAATGACGGCGTCATAATCCCCGGCATCGAGTTTGCCGACCCGGCTTCCCACGTTGCCCCGCAATGGACTGATCCGCCAGCCGGGAAAGCGCTGCTGCAACTGGCATTGGCGGCGCAGACTGGAGGTTCCGATGCGAGCATCGGCGGGAAGTGACGCCAGGTCTGGACAATCACGACTGACCAGAGCGTCCCGGGGATCCTCGCGTTGCAGAATGGCTCCGATATGAAGACCGTCTGGCAGGTCCACTGGGACATCCTTCATAGAATGGACAGCGATATCGGCCCGCCCTTCCAGCAGCCCCTGCTCCAGTTCCTTGACGAACAGTCCCTTGCCACCCACCTTGGCCAGCGGCGCGTCCTGAATCCGGTCACCCGTGGTGACCATTTTCACCAGGCTGACCTCGATACCGGGATGGGCAGACCGCAGGCGTTCGGCCACATGCTCGGCCTGCCACAGCGCCAGGGGACTTTGTCGGGTTGCTATACGAATCGCTTGGGTCACACAAATTACCAGCCTGATGCAATTGTGACATTGTAGCAAAATTCAGCAGGCGGTTTTCGAGACGAGATGGCTCCTTTGCCTGGGCAGGCAGGAGCGGCATTCAGCAGCCCATTTGCAAAGGAAAAAGTTATCCTATTTGGCCAAATGGTACCCTCTGGAACCATGGATCACTGGCCGGTATCGCCTCCCTGATCCCCAAGGCCTTTCCTTTGAACATCATGCGTATTTCCCACCTTCGGTGATCAGATCCCACACCGGCGGGTTCACCTTCCGGATATTGGGCAGCACCTCTTCAACCCGGGCCAGGCAGGGGCGGCGCAATCCGTGGTAATCCACGTCAGGACCGATCGGCTGGAAACGGATGCCGAACAGGCGTAACAATCGCTGTAGCGCAGACTCCATCACGGCATACCAGACAGTGATGTCATGGTCCCGGGTCATGCGAACGATGGCGGCGAACAACCCCACGGTCAGATGGGGCAAGACCCGACGTTCGTCGGGCTCGAAATAGACTTCCGGCCTGTCACCAATGCCCGCAAGCGTCCCCACCTCCCCACGACGCTTCTTGAATTCCTGCGACACCGCCAGCCTGGAGATCTCGGCCAGATGTCTACGAGCCGATGAACCCGTCACCGGTTGGTCTAACTGGCAATGAGTTTCGATGGGATAAGGCTCGGCACAATCCAAGGAATCCGGTAACACCAGCCTCACGGTGGCGGCATAGATACCACTGCGGCGGTGACGTAGTAGATAATGATCGGAACGTCGATCCCACGCATCCCGCTCCAGACAGACCTGTTGCCCGTTCTCCCAGAGAACGTCGCAATCCTCGCGACGTTCGAAACCGGTTTCGAGGCAATAGATCTGAAATCTGAGATTGTATACTTCACGCCTGAATGCCTCGGTATCGGCGTGAACCAATTCGAAGTATTGGTAAAATTTCTCCCGCAGGTTTATTCGCTTATCCATAAGCCCATGATTGTCTGGAGTGCTCAACCCTCTTCCTTATCATTGTTTACCCTAACTAAAGCCTAGTTTATATTAGGGGTTTCTTCAGGTAGGTGGCTCATCAGTCAACGGAAATTTGCTTTTCCACCGGCCCTTCTGCTATTGACAGTGATATCCGCCTGAATGAAATCGAAGCCTCTCACTGCGCTTCATCGCTCAATGATCTATATTGACATTCATCACCCTTGAGCTCCTTCATGTTTATGCAGCCATTCGACTTTCACCAGGCATTCTCGCGTAATCTCGGCTGGGTCACCGAGATGGAACAGGAGATCTTGCGCGGTAAGTGTCTCGCCATCGCCGGGTTGGGTGGTGTTGGCGGCAGCCATCTGCTGACCCTGACCCGCCTCGGAATCGGCGGCTTCCATATCGCCGACTTCGATACCTTCGAACTTGCCAACTTCAACCGCCAGGCCGGCGCTACCATCAGTCATCTGGGTCGACCCAAAGTAGATGTGTTGGCGGAGATGGCCCTCGATATCAATCCCGAACTGAAAATTCAACGCTTTCCGGAAGGAGTACGGCAACAGAACTTGGCCGAATTTTTCACACACATAGATCTGTATATCGATGGCCTGGATTTCTTCGCCTTCAAGGCCAGAAGAAGTGTGTTCGCTTACTGCGCTGAGCTGGGTATTCCGGCAATCACCGCCGCACCACTGGGTATGGGAGTCGCCCTGCTCAATTTCCTGCCAGGGGGCATGGACTTCGAGGACTACTTTTGCCTGGAAGGTCAGTCTAAGGACGAACAGATCCTCCGCTTCCTCCTCGGACTGTCCCCAAGGATGCTGCAAAGTGGCTATCTGGTCGACCCCACCGCAGTGGACCTGCTGAATCACCAGGGTCCTTCCACACCGATGGCCTGTGAGTTGTGCGCCGGCGTGGCCGCCACCGAAGCGCTAAAGATTCTGCTGTACCGCGGCCCGGTCAAAGCCGCTCCCTGGAGCTTGCAGTTCGATGCCTATCACCACAAACTGGTCAATACCTGGCGTCCCAGCGGCAACCGCAACCCGTTACAAAAACTGGCACTGACCTTCGCTCGAAAGCAATTCATGAGTGTAAACCATGCTGACAAACCTGCCTCCCTCAAGGCCCGAACAGTGATTGAAAAGATCCTCGACGCCGCCCGCTGGGCCCCATCCGGTGACAATACCCAGCCATGGCAATTCGAAATCGTCGATGACCACCACCTGGTCGTCTACGGCCACGACACCCGGGACTGGTGTGTCTACGATCTGGATGGCCGTGCCAGCCAATTGGCCATCGGTGCCATGTTGGAATCCATCGCCATTGCGGCCAGCCATTTCAGGCTCCAGACAGATTTCCAATTACGCTCGGACAGCCCGGAAACCGAGCCGGTCATCGACGTCTTCCTGCGGCGGGACGAAGCCGTCACGCCTGATCCCCTCTACCCCTATTTAGCTTTGCGTTCGGTCAATCGACGCCCCTACCGCACGCGCCCGCTCACTCCCCGGGAGAAGCAGGCGTTGGAATCCGCGGTGGGAACGGATTACCGTATTCTTTGGCTGGAAGGCTGGAGAAAACGACTCCAGGCCGCCAGACTGATGTTCGACAACGCCAAGCTGCGCCTCACCATGCCCGAAGCCTACGAGGTTCACAAGCGGATCATCGACTGGAACCAGTCATTCAGCGAGGCGAAGGTCCCTGACCGGGCCATAGGGCTCGATCCGATGACTCTCAAACTCATGCACTGGGCAATGGCCAGCTGGAAAAGAGTCCAGTGGCTAAATAAATATCTGGCGGGAACCTGGCTTCCACGGATAGAATTGGATTTATTGCCCAGCTTCTTCTGTGCTGGCCACTTCGCTATCATCGGCCAGCGGGCGCCCGAAACTATCGGAGATTATCTCAAGGCAGGGCGCACCTTGCAGCGCTTCTGGCTGACGGCCACTTCCCTGGGATTACAGGTTCAACCGGAGATGACACCACTGATTTTCTCCGCTTATATCAGGCAGGGAATATCATTTACCAACTCGGTCACCATCCAGAGGGACGCGCAGGCACTGGCATCCAGATTCTTCCAACTTTATGGTCAGCCAGAATGCATTGTCTTTTTAGGAAGAATCGGGTCGAGGCAACCCGCCATGGCCCGTTCCGTGAGAAAGCCGCTTGATTCGTTGACCCGG
Organism: uncultured Methylococcales bacterium; assembly: GCA_964445885.1. GTDB lineage: Bacteria > Pseudomonadota > Gammaproteobacteria > Methylococcales > Methylothermaceae > Methylohalobius. The sequence continues at coordinate 14,206 of CAYUPV010000019.1, read as the reverse complement.
GGTGCCTAGCATAATCAGGCGCGCACCAGGGCGAATCCGCGATATGCCGTCGAATCAATCCAACCTAAGGACGAAAACAAATCACATCATGAGCAATGCACAACGAGCAATGTCAATACAGTCATCTACAGCAAACGGTTCAAACGCCGGCAGATCCATCTTGATCAAACACAGGTCCCTGGCGGCCATTGGACTTTGCGCCTGCTTGCTGATCAGCTGCGCAGACAAAACCACTGATCTCGAGCACCTTGCAAGAGCCAAACAGGCCCAAGATCAAGGGGATGTTCGCACATCGGTCATAGAACTCAAAAATGCTTTACAAAAGAATCCTGATAATGCAGAAGCTCGTCGACTCCTGGGAGAGATCAATGCCAGCCAGGGCAATGGAGCCGCTGCCGAAAAGGAACTGCTACGGGCAATCCAATTAGGAGTCTCGCCGGATGCGGTCATGGTTTCTCTCGCTGAAGCCCTGCAACTCCAGCACAAATACCAAGACATTCTGGACAAGATCGACATCCCCAACTCCCTCCCCCCCCACATCCAAGCGGTATTGGCAGCCTATCGGGGAGATGCCTGGATGGGGCTGGGCAAACCCGAGAAAGCCCGGGTTGAATATGCAGAAAGTCTGCGCCTGGATCCCGACTCTCCGCGCGGCAAACTGGGGTTGGCTTATCTTGCAGCGGCCAAGAACGATACCTCGAAAGCCCTTCACTTGCTCGAAGAGGCTCTTGATACCAATTCCCAGGAGCCAAGGATATGGCGCTTCAAGGCATCGCTGCACAAACGACGCGGCGAGCTTGAGCTCGCTGAGGAGTCCTATAGCAAAGTCATTGCATTACGGCAACACAACCAGACGGACTTTGCCGACCGTACTCTGGTACGAATCGAGTTGGGCAAATTCGATCAGGCGGCCAAAGATATCCAACAACTCAAGAAGACGGCTGCAAAACTTTACCTCACCCACTTTGCCGAAGGATACCTCCATATTGCCCAAGGCCGCTTCGCTGAAGCCCGGGAACCCCTGGAACAAGCAATCAGACTCAACGAGCGATATCCCCTCAGCTATTATTACCTGGGATTGGTCAATCTGAATCAAAACGAACTCGAACAAGCCGATCACAACCTTTCCCGTTTCAAGTCTCTGGTTCCCAATTCGGCCAGAGCCCATAAAATGCTGGCTCTGGTCAAATTCAGGCAAAAAGACTACCGGGCAGCCAAAAACCTCCTGAGGCCGGTCATTCTGAGTCAACCCAACGACATCCTTTCACTTAATCTGATGGCTGCCGTCGCCTTTGAAAGCGGCGACTCTTCCGAAGGCTTGAAATATCTGCAAAAGGTTAGCGAACTGGCTCCGGAATCGACCTCCGCCAAAGCCCACTTGGGGATGGGGAAGATCATCGCCGGCCTCCAAAAGGAAGGGATCAAATCTCTCGAGGCTTTGCTCGCGGCCAACCCTTCCCTGGTTCAGCCTGGAATGATGCTGGCTAAAATTTATATTCGTGACCATGAATACGAAAAAGCCGGCAAGGTAATCGACCGACTGAAGGCACAGCGGCCCAATGACCCCCACGCCCTCGATCTGGAGGCTGAAATGTTGGCGGCACAAGGGGATGTCGACAAGGCCAGAACCATTCTCCAACAAATATTGGTCAAGTCGCCGGGGAATCCTGATGCAGCCATCAACCTGGCTCGGATGGCTGTGCGGGAACAACAGTTCGACCAGGCAAGGCAGCTTTACCAGGAAGTTCTGACAGCCCACCCAAACCATCAGGCAGCCACCCTCGGTCTGGCTGAATTGGATCTGGCGGAAGGTCGCTTCAAGGAGGCGGAAGAACGTCTGACCAGACTGATTCAAGCGCATCCCACAGCAATACAACCTCGGTTGTTCCTTGGACGCCATTACCTGCGTTTTGGCCAACCTGAGCGCTGCCTGACCCTGCTGGATGAAATACATCCCCGTTACCCCCAGCATCCAGCACTCCTGGAACTCATCCTTGAGGCTCAATTGGCGGCAAAACAAAATCAGCTGGCGCTGGGCACTGTCAAAGAACTGCAAAAAGCCGCCCAATCCTCAGCCCAGGCTCAATATTTGATCGCCAGAGCCTATGCCGCCAATGGAGACAGCAAGAACATGCGGGCTGCACTGGATCGCACCTTGAAAAACGATCCCGATTTCCTTCCCGCGCGCCTGACCCTGGTCAAAGTTTTGCTGGATCACGACAAGCAACCCAAGCAGGCCCGGAACCAATTGGAACAATTGATCAGAGAATATCCAGGCAATCCTGCGGTTCTGGAACTGCAAGGCTGGTGGGCATTGCAGCAGAATCAACCCCTGAAAGCCACCGAAAGCTTCCGGGCCGCATTCATCAAAAGACCCAGTAGCAGGTTGGTGTTGAACCTTTCCAATGCTCTGTGGCAGGCGAACAGGCGCCAGGATGCCATCACCATTCTGGAACATTGGAATGCGAAATTCCCAAAAGACGCCAAGGCCCATTACCTTCGGGCCAGCCTGTATAAGAGCATGGATAGGAAACAGGATACTTTGGATGCGCTGACCAAAGTCCTTGAGATAGCCCCCAGAAACCCACGCGCCTTGAATGACATGGCTTGGTTACTGCGACAGCAAGATCCCCAACGGGCTCTGGAATATGCCGAGCAGGCTTACGCCGAGGCCCCAAAGGCGCCCCCGGTCATCGATACTCTGGCAATGGTATTGCTTGAAAACCAACAGCCTGAGCGGGCCTTGTCACTGCTGGAAAAAGCAGTGGCCCTGGCGCCACAGAACCCATCGCTGCGCTACCACCTGGCCATCTTGCAACACAAAACCGGCCAGGACCAAAAAGCCGCCTCCAACCTGGAATCCATCCTGAAACCCCAGAGCAGTTTCCCTGAACGCAAAGAGGCGGAAAAGTTATTGGTGAGCCTTAATCATCAGGCAAAGCAGCCTTGACATACGCTTCGCTTTCTGTTTTGGATTCTGGCATACTAAGAAAAAATTTCCCTTTGATTCAGAATTTGTTGTCAATTTTTTTTACACTTTAGTCAAGAGCGGATATGGAAAACCATCCCAATCATTTCAAAATCTTTTTTTGTCATTATTTATCAGAGCGTTACACTTTACATTAAGAAACTGGCACAGTGTGTGCTTTATATTTTCTGAGTGTTTACCGTAGATCCTTAAGAAACAAACCCAAAGGAGATATACCATGAGCAAAAAACGTTTGGCAGCAGCGATTGCAGGTCTTGCCCTGTTAGGGGGTGCTAGCTCTTCCTTCGCCATAGACACCCTGGTGCAATACAGCACCACAGGCGCAGGTGACGGTGTCAACAATGGCGCCGCAGGCGGCTATGATGTCACTGGGATCCTAGCCTTCGACTGGCAGTCATCCGGCGACCTGGTGATTGAAAATTCAATCACAGTCAATGGTGCTGCTAATACGCTAGCAGACTATTTCGGAGGTGGCCTTGCCACTGCCGGAGATAAGGTGGAGTTCAATATCCATGCCCAGGCCCGTCTGAATGACATGCTGAATGCCGCAAACGCCAGCATTGCCCCAAGCACCCTGGTCACAGACGGTGCCAGTTCAGGCTTCGAAATCACAGCAGTATTGGACGCCGTTGAAACAGGGACAGTGGGCTTCGACGTCAATGGTAACGCCAAAGTCGAATTTTCGAGTATTACCGGCCAAACCTTGTGGTACCACGATGACAGTCCAGACTCAGTCGTGAAAACTGGTGCCGGGTTCAAGGATGGCGTCAATATCCTGACGGCCGATCTGGTCGATGTGTTTGGCTCTTTCACCGCGGGCAAAGGAGGAGACAACCAGTTAACTACGAAAGTCACCAATTATGACTCCAGTTACATCCAGACGGACCCCACTGCCAATAGTCCATTGATCGGCACTTCCTTTGACACGCTGATCAATATCGCAACCTCGCTGGAAGACCAAGTTCAGGTAGGAGGCGTGATTGGCGACCCTTACACTGTTCAAGCTCTGGATCAGGTCTTCAAGGCAGATGCCAACTCCAAATTCTCCGGGGTTCCCGAGCCTGCCACCCTCTTCCTCTTCGGTGCAGGATTGCTCGGCTTGGCCGGTTTCGGACGCCGTTCGGGTACAACCCAAGTAGCCTGACCCAAACACTGAACTATCATTGTATTGGGCCCGTCGGGTAGACGGGCCCAGTTTTTTGGCCAAGCGTTCGCGCCGATGCTTCTATTTCATCCTGCTCTCGACGAACTCACGGAACCGGGTAGCGGCATCGTAGTCAGCAAATTCCTCAGCAAGCTTTTGCGCCGCATGCCGGTAAACGGGCTTTTCCAGCAGTGTGTTGACTGCCTCCCGCATTTTACCGATACTGAACTTTCCCGCCCGCATCAGTAATCCCGCTCCCGCCTTTTCCACTGCCCTCATGGTGAGATGCTGATCCATGTTCGAGACGATCCCCAGGACCGGCACGCCTGCCGCAAGTGCCTGATAGACACTGGCACTCCCCCCGTTACACACAACCAACCTGGCCCGGCGCGCAACCTCGGTTCCCGGAAGATAAGGCGCAACCCAGATCCGTCCTGGTACGGGTTCAACGGATTCCCGCCCCGCAGTCGCAATCACCGAAATCACCGGCATATCGGTCAGGATGGAAGCCAATCGAGGCAGCAAGTTCGCCTGACCTGATGAGCCCAGAGTCAGATAAATCAAAGGCTTGTCCCGGGGAAGTGCTTGCCACCAATCCGGTGGGGGGAGCGGGGGGGACCAAAGCAGAGGGCCGATATAGATATGGTTATCCGGCAACTGGCGGGTTGGCGCCAAACCCGGCGTGTCCGCATAAAGGGTGTAGTCACCGTGGGTGTAGGCATGCTGGAGGCTCCCCAGGGGAGTCAGACCATAACGGCGGCGGAGCCGGTTGAGCGGCTTGGCATGCAGCCTGAACACTAAAGGTTGTATGGTGCGAAACAGCATGCTCGTCAGTGCCACTCCCAACAGCCCGATGAGCGGATGCTCAGGGAGCGGGAATGAGCGGCAGGAGGAATAGGGACTCCAATGCGCATTGGTAATGGCAGCATAGGGACACCGCCGATACGCTGCGCTGACAGCCAGGGAAAGGCGGAAATCTCCCACCACCAAATCGGGCCGGACGGCATCCAGCAGCGTTAAATCGTCCTCGATGTAATGTTGCAGGGTTGAGTAGTCATAGATCGGCTTTCCCTTCGCCAGAGCTTCCATGAACTGCGACGGAGAAATGCTCCATAGCGGCCAATGACGAATCGGGGCCCCCTCAATAAATCGTTCATAGCCGGGAGCGCAGGCCAAATGCACTTCATAACGCGCCGGATCCAGCGCTTTGGCGAGGACCAGGGGACGGGTGACGTGGGCCAAAGTGACCGCTTCGGCCACAAACAGCACACGTCGGCGCGATTGAATCATGAATTTTGACAAGATTGGCCGAACAGACCGTGACGTTTCAGTTCATCCACGGTCCGTTGATAAAGATCCATGGCCGGCTGGTCCTTCGCCCAGGTCACGAATTCTTTCAATCCCGACCCCAGGGTCACTGCAGGCGCATATCCCAACAGATCCTGGGCACGTTCAAGATCGGCAAAACAGGCATGGATATCTCCCACCCGGAATTCACCCTTATCTTCCAGTCGGGCTGGCTTCCCCAACGCCGCCGCCAGATGTTTCGCAACTTCCGTAATCGTGTGCCGCTGGCCGGTACCGATATTGATGCAAGCGCCTGGAGGAACTTCGGCCTCAAGGGCAGCGACGTTGGCCCGGACCACGTCGGAGACATGCACGAAATCGCGCAGGGGGATACCGTGTTCATAGACCGAGATGGGCTGTCCCGCCTGAATCCGGCTGTAAAAAATCGACACGATCCCGGTATACGGATTGCGCAACGACTGTCTCGAACCATAGACATTGAAATAGCGAAGTATGGCGATAGGAATCGAATAAGTGCTCGCCGCATACTGGCAAAGCTCCTCCTGCTGCTTTTTGGTCCAGCCATACAGGGAGATCGGGGTCAAAGGCCGCTCTTCCGTCGTTGCCACAGGCAGTGCCCTTGCTCCACACAGGGGACACACGATGGAAAAATCACCCCGCTCCATGGCTGATTTTGCGCGTACCGGCGGATAAATCCTCCCATGTTTCGGGCATTGATGGCTTCCTTCACCATAGACCGCCCGGGACGAGGCCAGAATCAATTTTGCATACGGCCGCCCCCGCCTGACAATGGCTTCCAGAAGACTCGCCGTACCGGTACAGTTAGTGTCCACATAGGAGGCCATTTCATACATGCTCTGGCCGACGCCCGTGAGTGCTGCAAAGTGATAGACCGCATCCACGCCTTCCGATGCGCGGGCCAGTTGCCCGGGATCCCTAACGTCTCCCCGGATGCACTCGGCAGCTGGAGGGAGATAACCGGGAAAACTCCTGATTTCCCCATGGATTTGCGGGTCCAGGAGATCAAGCAGACGGACGGTATGGCCCCGCGCTATCAAGGCATCCACCGTATGTGAGCCGATGAAGCCTGCCCCGCCAGTCACCAATATGGTTGCCAAATCACCCCTCCAAACAGGGTTGATATCGCAAACACCTATGCATCACGACCTCCGTGCCGCGATGTAGCGGGTGATGGAGGCGATGGAAGTGAAATTATCAGGGGTCATTTCATCCACTCCCACCTCGATGCCATACGCTTGCTCAAGGTGAGTCACCATCTTGACCATTGCCAGGGAGTCGAGAATCCCTGTATCGATCAGGTTGTCCTCAAGCTTCAGCTCGATGCCGTCTTCCCCAGGCAGAATCTCCCTGAAAATGAATTGTTTGAGCTCCTGTTCCACAGCCATGATTGTCACTCCTGTTGCTGATAAATTCTTTTTTCGTCACGCACCAGCTTGCCGCTTGCGGTACGTACGAGGCTTGAGACCAACATCAAGCGTTCGGGAATTTTGTAAGAGGCGACCCGCTCGGCCAGATATTGCTTTAGCGCCGCCTCCTCTATCCCCATGGCCGAGGGTTCCGGAACGATCTGGGCATGGGGGACCTCACCGAACAATTCATGCCGGTGGGCATAGACACAAGACTCAGATATGTCGGGATGCGTATTGAGAACCTCCTCAACTTCTTGAGGAAAGAACTTCATCCCCGCCACATTGATCACATCCTTGTTCCGCCCACGAATAAACAGATAGCCATCTGTATCGAGCACCCCCAGATCGCCCGTACTGAACCAATCATCAGTCATGACCTCATTCCGCCAGCGCCAGGGATCGTAATAGGCATCGAAGAAACCCTTGCCCCGAAATTTGATCTCCCTGAGTTCGTTCCCCATCCCCACATCGTCCATCCGGATCTGATAGGCTGGCAATAACTTACCCACAGTCCCCCATTTCTCTGCCGGCATGAGCAAGTCGATACAAGGCAGGCCAATCTCGATCACTCCGAGGGCTTGCGACAACCTATGGCCGAAACGCTGATAGAAAGACTCGACTGTTTGCCGCCGCAATGCAATGGTGGTGGAGATGGCCAGTCGCAGGTCAGGCAGCTGCTCGCCGCTCTTATCAGCTGCCATCAAATCGTAGTGCATCGGCGCGCCATAGATCAGAGTGACACCATGGCGATGACACGCTTCAATCAACGTTTTGGCAAAATGGTTTGGCGCCAGAACGATAGCGGCACCATAACTGAGATAGGAAACGATCGACACGGCGAAATGGTATGACATGGAAAGCAACCATAGCACCTTGTCCTGGCTTCCTATCTTTAATACATCGTTGGCGGCAGAAATTCGATCCCGAATCGTTTCATGGGACAACACCACGCCCTTGGAGGTACCCGTGGTGCCGGAGGTGAAGCGGATGAAAGCGGCATTGACTTGGACGAACTGCGGTGGTGGCTCCCGCCGCCTTTGCGCCGGCGCGACCAAGGTATCCTGGACGTCCTTGAAGGGGGCCGTCATGGCAAACTCAAGCTCTTTGCTCCCAGTCACATCGGTGATCACATGATGCAGTGCAATATCCCGGCAAATCCTAAGTTTCTCCTCGCTTTTCAGTTCCACCGGAATCGGGACGACGCTAACGCCCAGTCTCCAAAGAGCGTAAGTCAGTCGAATATAATCCAGGCCGCTGGGATAATGCAGACCTACGCACTGTCCACGCTCGACGCCTGCTGTCGCCAAAGCGGCCGCCGTTTGGTCCACCAACCGCAACAACTCGCCATAGCTGAGGACGGCATCGGCTCCAGGGCCAATGACCGCGGGACTATGCGGCTGGCGTTGTACTGTTTGTTCGAAAAGTTCTATCAGATTCATGTTTTCTCATTCGACTGTATTTGGCAGCCTCGATCCCTACGGCCTCCCCCATGCCCCAACAGCATCCCACCACCCGAGCCGAGGCACGTGCCAGTGGCTCCGCCGACACGCATTTACCCGCAGCCCATAGGTTCGTCATACCCCTGACTTTCAGGGCTTCCAAGGGTATTTCATAGAAGCTTCCCGGGCTCAGATATTCCACCGTCACCCCATGCTCGGGATGCCAGTATTCGATTGGCCACTGACATCTGCAGGCCGGGTGAGAAAATTTTCTGGCGCCGCGCACGTCCGCTTCGTTCAGCACATAGTCCCCTTCGATGCGGCCACAATCCCTGATTCCGATTCGTCCCGTTTTGCCCAGCCTCACCTTCTCAAAGCCACGAAACTTGCTCAACCATTGAAACACCTGGTCACGCAAATGCAGCGCATGTTCCTCGATACGCGACCATTCCCGAGGCTCACGCCACTGGGCATTCAGTGGAATGAACAGTTTGACATACGCATCGTCTGCCCCGCTACCGAGATCGATCCAGATTTTCTCGCAGACTGCAGGCAGCGCTCCCTGCTCAACTGCCCGGCGAAGTCCCCGAAGAACCTCGATATTGCGATGAAACGAGATGGCCGCTCGCTCGACCTCATGCAATTGAAAAATCAGCCCAGCCGCCGCGAGCAGGGATTCGTCATGGACTTTGTCCGGGGCTGATACACGGACAACTTCCGCCCCCCCGGTACAATCGATCACGGCGCTGCAAGTCATCTGGATAATGCCACCGCGTGGATCTTGCCGGATTGTCAGCGAGTCTATGTTGGAACCATGGATGCAACCGTCAACCACATGGCTGCCAAGTAAAATCACGACCCCTTCCTCATCGAGCCAATCCCTGGTGACACTTGTGTAGACCTCAGGATCCACACTCAAAGTCCATGCCTTGCCGATTTTTCTGGCACGCACTTGCTTGTTGGCTGACATCAGTCGCTCTGCCAACTCACGCGTCAGACCTGGTTGCAGAAATTCTCCGGCATCGTCAAATATCCCTCCCAAGGTATGGATCAGGCTTTGGGAAACCGTACCGCCGGTGTTCCCCTGCTGTTCAAGCAAACAGGAAACAGCCCCCGACCTGGCGGCAGCAATGGCTGCCGCCATTCCAGCGGCCCCGGCGCCACAGATCGCCACATCCACCTTGTCGTCACCGATCGGGTTCAGCTCCATACGGGATCAAGCTCCGGTTTCACCTTTTCCCATTCGGGAAGGGAAGAAGCTGGTTTTCGTTGCGGGATGTCCCGCCCATGTTTCACCCTCGGCGACCACCGTACCTCTTGGCAATACGGCACCCGCTGCAATGGTGGCATTGGAGTGGATCTTTACCCCAGGCATGATGAGCGCACGCGCCCCTATCAGGACGTTATCTCCGATCTCTATGGGTTCGAGTGTCACCACATTGTGTTCCACCTTGTGGGCCGAGAGCACCGCCTCATCCCCGATCAGGACGTGATGGCCGACGCGCAGGAAATAAGGCTCCGGAATCACGACCCTTTGGCCCAAAAGCAATGTCGGCTTGATGTCAGCGCCCATACCACGAAAATAAAGATATCGATAGAAGGCATGGTCAATAACCAGATTGCGGTAAGGACTGCGGTTGGTTATTTTTACCAGGCGATCCACTATCATCCAGGGAATGGCACGCTGACTGGTGAGCACGAACCTTCCCGGGCGAATCTTCCCTATGAGTATTTTCGTTCCCACGATCACCAATACAAACAACAGCGCTGAAAGGAACCAGGCAACCACGATGGCAACCGACGTCAGCACAAAACCATTGCCGACAGCCTGATATACCAACCACACCCCTGGAAGGATGCTCAACAGGTGGATTCCCGCCTCTATCAACAAAACGAAGGCGTCAAACAGAAAATAGGCGATATCACTGTCACGCTGATGAAGGCTCACAATCTTCCCCTGTTGCGACTCACATCCAAGGACACTTTCTACTCAAACACTGTCTATGCCGGTCTGTTAAAAACATAGCCCGTTTTCATAACGTCTGTCCCAGACGTTGGGGGGAAAACAGATCAGGACTGATTTCCGGACTCTGGAACCGATAGCGTCTCCATAGCAGAGCGGTAGCCTTATGGGTGACATGGTTGATCATCACTGTCTTCCCTGGGCGCCAGAAGTGCCCCAGATACCTTTTATACTTGGAATAGGTCTGGGTCTTCATATGGTCACCCCGACGATTGAAATATTCGACCTTCCAGAAGATGTAATGCTCCTGATCGATCCACATGACATGCTTACTATAGAGGGAATGTTGGTCTTTGGGGTAGCGTTCGACCACAAACACCGGCCTGCCTTTGTAGTCATCGTCACGCAGATATTTATAGTCAAATTTCTCCAATACCGGCGCAGTCATGTCTTCATAGGAGAATTCACTCCCCATGAATGCTCCGCCTTTGTTTGAGGAGCTGATTCTTTTCACCCGCCTCAAGGCGGGCAGGAAAAGCCATTGATCATCATCCCCCTGCTTGTGGGAGAAGCTGAGAAATTTGGATCCGGCAACATCGGCAGGGCTATCGAAGATGATCAGGCTCTTGTCCCCATCGTCACTTCCCTCCAGGGAGAAACTGCGCAGATGGCGGATACTTGTTTCACCTCCCTGGCTGCGTAACACCATAATGAGATCGACCTGTGAATCTCGCCAACCCTCATCGCGTCTCTCTCCCTCGCGGGCGATTTCCAGCCCCCTCTGTTCGGGCGTGACTGCCCCTGCAGGGACTGACCAGGAAAGATTGAGCAACAACAGCAGAACTATTCGAATCATGGACTTGCGTTTTTTGCGCCTATTTCTCTTCTCTCACTGACCAGCAACAAGGGTGGCAACAATAGGAAATCCGCCACCAGTGCCAAACCGATGATGACCGAAACCAACAGGCCCATCTGAGCGTTGATTTCAAAATCCGACAGGGTCAAAACCAGGAAGCCGGCGGCAAGGACGATCGATGTGACCACCATGGCACTGCCCACTTGTCTGAAAGCATAGTAGACCGCCGCAACTGGTAAATAATTCAAATCGCGGCGTGCATGCAGATATTTACTCAGAAAATGTACCGTATCGTCCACCACGATTCCCAGGGTCATGCTGGCAACCACCGACAGCCCCATGCTGATCTGGCCGTTGATGATCCCCCAGATCCCGAATGCCATCAACGCAGGAGCCACATTGGGGATCAAGCTGATGAGCCCCCAGAAAGGCGAACGGAAAGCAATAACCAGGGTCAGGGAAATCAGGCCAAAGGCCACTGCGACCCCCAAAAGCATTCCCCGGATGTTGCTCTGGCCGATATGTGCGAACATGATCGTTCCTGCAGCCCTGACCTGCATGTAGACGGGAGCATTGGCTCGCAGCCAATGGTTGGCACGGCGTTCCAATGCCAATAACTGTTTACTCGAAAGATTTCTCAAGGTCACGGTGAGGCGCGAGGCGGATTTTTTTGCATTGATTCGATCGGTCAGTTCCAGACCCTGCGGCAGAGACATTTCGTAAAGCAACAAATATTGGGCCGCCAGTTCTCTACTCTCCGGTATTCGATACCACTCTGGATCATTGGCATGCATATTTTCGTTAAGCCTCTTAATAATGTCGGCCACGGAATAGACATGTAAGACTTCCGGCTGATCCCGGTACCATGAGGCAAACCGGTCAAGCACTTCCAGGTATTCCGGTTCGGTAATCGTGCCTCCAGGTGGGGCCGGAAGTGAGTATTCCGTCACATACATGCCCGTCAGATGGGTAGTCGCATACTCGGTATCCGCCCGGAATTGCACCTGAGGGGAGAAGTATTTGATCAGATCGTCATTGAGTTCATTCTGCAAAGCGAAACCCGATAAAAGGAGCACCACTGCCGGCATGACGACCAGAAGAACCCGGCGTTTTATTATCACGAAATCTGCCAGCGATTTCATCCATGTGACGCCATGAGTGGGGGTTCTCCCCATCTTCACTGGCAGGAGAAAGGCAAGCAACGGCAGCAATATCAAGGTATAGCAGAAAGCAAGACCGACCCCCATCGCGGAGATATTTCCAAGGTCCCTGAAGGGCGGAGAATCACTGAAATTCAGGCTGAGGAATCCGAGAGCGGTGGTAAAACTGGTGAGGAAAACAGGTTGAAAATTGATCTTGAGACTATCAGCCATGGCGTTGAACTGGAGTGATCTCCAATCCAGAGGACTGAGCAAACTTCGCCTCAGCGAAAGCAGAAATGTGACCAGCAGATGCACGCAGTCAGCCACCGCGATGGTCAGAACGATGTTCGGCGCGGCCGCCGAAGGAGGAGAAATACGAAAGCCCAACCAACCTGCCAGACCCATGGTGGCACCGATAGACAACATCAGAGCGAGGTAAGCCCATATCGCGGCAGCCAGAGAGCGCAGCAACAGCCACAAGGTAACAAACACGAACCCAAACATGAGCGGGAACAAAGTGGCCATGTCCTTTTGGGAAGCTTCCGGGAAGGCATGGCTCATCATCACCCCTCCCGTCAAGCGCACTTCAAGCTCAGGATCACGTTCCATCAAGTCGCGAGCCAACCGCCTCACGGATTCTACCAGCTGAGGTATTTCCACCTGTTCGTTCTCACCCGGCAAACGAACCGTCACCAGCACACCCGTCACCTTACCATCGGCAGAGATCATTCGATTGACCAGCAACGGTTCATCCAGGGCAATGCGGCGAATCCCGGCAATCTGACCCGGGGTCAGACTTATCGCATTTCGATACAAATCCCTGACGATTAACTCGTCCCCTCGCCCGATCGTGTATTGAAAGTTTTGCAGGGAATCGACTCTTTGGACATAAGGGAGAAGCCAGGCTCTTCCGGTAAGCCACTCGACATCGGCGAGAATTTTTCGCTCAAACACCTCTCCCCGTTTGGGTGAAAGGACGAACAGCACCGTATCGTCCTTGGTATAGGTGGCATGAATGGCATTGAGCGCTTTGAGGTAGGAATCGTCGGGATTAAAAAAGACCCGGTAATCATTGGTAAAGGTTAGATAACGGGCACCGCTGATGATCACGCCGGTCACACACACCATAGCAATCAATATCAGCCAGCGCCAGCGGTTCAGAAACGCCAGATAGTTATGTAGCAGATTAGCGGTCACGACTGGTTAATCACCGTCTCCGCCCGAATCACTCCCTCCGCAACAGCTCAGTCGCACCTCTTTTCTCTATTTCGATTTTTTTTCCCGTTTATCCAGCGCTTCCCGCGCTTTACGGGCCAATTCCAGATAGCGACGGCGCAAGATCTCAAGTTCTTCTTCTTCCATCTCTTCCAGATCCAGAAGCATATTTTCGGCCTGATCCACGGCCCGAATGAGTTCGTCCAGCTTGATCTGGATGGCGTCGGTATCCCGATTCTGAGTATGCTGGATGATAAACACCATCAGAAAAGTCACGATAGTGGTGGCGGTATTGATGATCAATTGCCAGGTATCGCTGAAACCGAATACCGGGCCGCTCAGCATCCATAGCAGGATGATGGCGATGGCAACATTGAAGGCGACAGGTCGCCCCGCCAGCCGGGAAGCCAAGCGGGCGAATCGATCAAATTTGGCGTTCCAGTAATGGGTGTCCACTCCAAAACGCTGAAACCATTTTTCCATACCCGCCAGGATTTCTTCTGCTTTCTTTTTCACCGTTTCCCCCCCCCTTCAATCTTTCAAGGGAACATTCATGAAAAACATTCACTTACACCAAAAACGAATGAAAGACACTTTTCATTACGCATGGGATCTATCATGGTAACGTTCATGAAATCTTTTTTCACCCAAGAGCATGAAAGTCGGAAGCAGGAGGCAGGGACTTGTTTGAAGGGCGTCCCCGGCCTGGACGGCCGGGGT